>NZ_AEXS01000019.1:0-290294 GCF_000204455.1 Paenibacillus sp. HGF5
GCAAATGCGAGCCGGCTTCCTTGTCTTCGACAGGCGGTTGAACAAGGCATCATACAAACATAAAGCGTATGGATCGTTAACACCCTGTCGTTTCGGGTGCTTCGATCCATACGCTTTTTTAAGGAAGGGGTTCTTCCCCTAATTCTTAAGATACAAACGGGAGCTTGCCTCCCAAATCTCGCCCGGCGCCAAACCGAACAGACCGATCTCGTCCGCAGGCAAGTCCGTGTTCGGTGCATTAACCAGGTTGATCTGCGGTTCAGGACAGAAAAATTTTCGGGACGCCTTGCTGTTCCATACCATCCACTGCTTATACGAGTTGCCGACATCGTAAACGAATGTTTTGCCAAGCTTGGTATCCGTCAGCTCCATGCGGTTTCTGCCGTTTTGCGGAACGGCCGTATAATGGTTGTCCATCGAATCGAAATAGGGATTCACGCCGCCCGTGCGAAGCAGCTTTTCTTCTGCCGTCAGCGCTTGGAACTTGCCGGTCGGCAGCATTCGGTCGTTCATCTCCCACCGCTCGCCAATGGTGATTCTCACGACGCAATCATCCGCCGTGCTTTCCGGGGCAAAGGGAGCATTGATCGCCGTATGGAAAGCTAGCAGGCACGGCATGCTGCTGGTACCCTGATTCCGTATAAACACATGCTGTGCCAGGCCGTCCTGATTCAGCGTGTAGCGAAGACGGAAGGTGAAGCGGTGCGGAAGCATGGCATACACCGGATGATTCTCGTCAACCGTGACGGAGACCACCACATAACTCTCAGCCTCGCTGCTGCCATAATCCTCGACACTCCAAGGGGTCGTATGTAAAAAACCATGGAGGTGATTGCCCGTCTCTTCTTCGTTTACCGGGAATTGATAGGTTTGTCCGTTCCAAGGAAACCGTCCGTCCTCATATCGGTTAGGCGGAAACAGAACAGGAATGCCGTGAACGCCCGGACTGGCTTTGAATGCTTCCATTTCGTTCTCTTCCGGCTCGCGCAGGAACCGGTAACCGCTTACGTTATCCCTGAAAGCGATGAGATTGCCTCCGATTTCAGGCAATATCGCCGCTTCATAAGGGCCATGCTGGAGCCAAACCGCACGCTCTCCCTGATACGATCCTTCATACGCTTTGTGGTTCATCGGGTGATCTCTCCTCTCAAGTGTGAACGTATATAGATTATCATACCAGTGCCCTTACTTCTATATGTTCGGGGTAGACGGGCTGACCCATCCCCCCCCTCTCACGGCCGGCCATTTAAGACGAAAGTTTGGCTTTTGAAGCGTTTGGCGGAATCGGAGCCTGGGCCGGCGGTTCGTTGGCTGCCGGCTGTTCGGCCGAAGCCAGCTCCTCATCCAGTTCCCTGGTGTACTCGGTTCTCTGCTGTTCGTTCCAGCCCAGTACGGTAGCCATATAATTGATCACGGGCACCTTCCATTTTCTCGTCCAGTCGATATGAAACAAGAGAGACCCCGTGCGACGGATAAAAAAGTCGGCCGGCTTCGATGCCATCTCGTGCTCAATGGCATACATCAGCGGAACCAATACCGACACCGGAAGCGCCGATGCCTCCGCCTGATCGGAGCCTTCCTTGGCCAAACGGAACAATTCCGCTGCGTTTGAGCCGTACATTCGCGCCCAGTGCTCGGCAAGCTTGCGGTCAATTCCTTGCGCCGCGCCGATCTCCGTCTGCTTGCGGACAAAATCCGGAAATTGGCTGGAACCGCCAACCTGACCGCCGGAAATCGGCAGATTCTTCGTTACGCTGGCGCCATATGCCTTACCGCCGCTTTCTTGAATCCGTTTCGCTACCAGGTCAACGACGGTGTCGGCCATTTTCCGATATCCGGTCAGCTTGCCTCCGGCAATGGTGATCAGGCCGGAGGGGGATTCCCAAATTTCATCCTTGCGGGAAATTTCGGACGGGCTTTTGCCTTCCTCCAGAATCAGGGGCCGGACTCCGGCCCATCCCGATTCAACGTCTGCCGGACTTAGCTTTACGCCCGGAAACATATAATGGATGGCCTTCAAAATATAATCCCGGTCTTCCACCGTGATCAAGGGACGTACGGGATCCGCCTTGTAAACCGTGTCGGTTGTGCCGACATAGGTTTTCCCGTCCCGGGGAATGGCAAACACCATCCTGCCGTCGGGCGTATCGAAGTAGACCGCCTGGCGAAGCGGGAACCTGGATTGGTCGATGACCAGATGAACCCCTTTGGTCAGCTGAAGCATCTTTCCCTTCCTGGACTTATCCATTTCGCGCACTTGGTCCACCCAAGGTCCGGCCGCATTTACGATTTTGGTGCCGGAGACGGACTTCACAGCGCCGCCGAGCATATCCCTTACCGTAACCCCGGTAATCCGCCCATTCGCATCATAATTCAGCGACTCCGCCTTGGCGTAGTTAAACAGAACCGCCCCTCTGGCGGCCGCCTCCTTCATGACCTCCAGCGTCAGCCTGGCGTCGTCCGTCCGGTATTCCACGTAATAGCCGCCGCCCTTCAGGCCCTCCTGCTTCAGAAGCGGCTCCCGCTTCAATGTCTCGGATGCGGACAACATGGATCGCCGTTCTCCCCGCTTCACGCCGGCCAGGAAATCATACACCATCAAACCGATGGAGGTACTGAATTTCCCGAAGGTGCCGCCCTGATGTATCGGCAGCAGCATCCACTCCGGAGTCGTTACGTGCGGTCCGTTCTCGTACACCACGGCCCGTTCTTTGCCTACCTCGGCCACCATGCCGACTTCAAACTGCTTCAAATACCGCAGCCCGCCATGCACCAGCTTGGTGGAACGGCTGCTCGTTCCCGCCGCAAAATCCTGCATTTCCACCAGCAGCACCGACATGCCGCGCGTGACCGCATCCAGTGCAATCCCCGCACCCGTGATTCCGCCGCCGATCACGATCAGATCGTAGGTGCCCTCTGCTATTCTTTGAAATCGATGCCCGCGGTCCAAACTTGAAAACGACTGTGACTGCTCCACATTGAATCCCTCCCAGTATGCTTTACCCTGTTTTTATCTATCGTTACCCTTCCCCAGAAAAAAGACAGCAAAAAAGAGACCACGAACACGCGGTAACAACCCCATATCATGAGGTTTCCGCGCCTAGTGGTCTCTCCAAGTCTCCAGACATCTATTCACTTATTGATCATTATACCATATAAAATGCTAATGAAAAGCCATTGCTGCATAAACGGCTTTTTTCCAGCCGCCGTATAATTGCTCCCTTGCGCTTTCCTCCATGGTTGGTTTGAAGCTTTGCCCCATGCTCCACTTGCTGCATATCTCCTCCTGATCCTTCCAGAAGCCGACAGCGAGCCCTGCCAGGTAAGCTGCACCGAGCGCCGTTGTCTCCGTAATGTCCGGCACTTCCACCGGAACGTTCAGGATGTCGCTTTGGAATTCCATAAGAAAGGTGTTGGACACCGCTCCTCCATCCACCCGCAGGGATTCGATATGAAAGCCCGAATCCTCTTCCATCACGGAGAGCACATCGCGCGTTTGATACGCAAGCGACTCGAGGGTTGCACGGATGAAATGCTCCTTCGACGTGCCTCGCGTCAGGCCGAAGACCGCCCCCCGCACATCGCTGTTCCAATACGGACTGCCAAGACCGACAAAAGCCGGCACCACATAGACGCCTTCGGTGGATGGGACCCGTCTTGCATAGGGCTCGCTGTCCTTGGCTTCGCGGAACATTCGAAGACCGTCGCGCAGCCACTGTATCGCGGAGCCCGCCACGAAAACGCTGCCCTCAAGGGCGTATTGTACACGGCCATCCAGTCCCCAGGCGATCGTGGTGATCAGCCCATGCTCGGATTGAACCGGCTTATCGCCGGTATTCATCAGCATAAAGCTGCCTGTTCCGTAGGTCGTCTTCACCATGCCTTCGGAGAAGCAGGTCTGGCCGAACAGCGCCGCTTGCTGATCGCCGGCCGCTCCGGCAATCGGAACCTCTCGCCCGAAGAAGTGATAGGATGCCGTATTGGAATATATTTCGGATGACGGCCTGACCTCAGGCAGCATGGCCTTGGGTATGTCCAGCAGCTGCAGCAGCTCCTCATCCCATTTCAATTCATGGATGTTATAGAGCATCGTACGCGATGCGTTGGAATAATCGGTGACATGCACCTGGCCGCCCGACAGCTTCCAGATCAGCCAGGTGTCGATGGTCCCGAATATAATCTCTCCTCGCTTGGCCCGTTCGCGCGCACCGTCCACATGATCGAGGATCCATTTGATCTTCGTTCCCGAGAAATAGGGATCGATCAGAAGTCCCGTCTTCTCCCTGACCGTCCCGTCATGGCCTGCTGCAATGAGCTCCTCGCATATGCCGGCCGTCTGGCGAGATTGCCATACGATGGCGGGATATATCGGTTCACCGCTCTTGCGGTCCCATACCACGGCGGTCTCCCGCTGATTCGTAATTCCGATGCCGGCAATCTGCTCCGTCTTCACGCCCGCTTCGGATAAGCAAGTCGCAATGACCGCCAGAATCGAGCCCCATATTTCGTTGGCATTCTGCTCCACCCAGCCGGGCTTCGGAAAATACTGCGGAAATTCCCTTTGAGCGGAGTGAACGATTTGCCCTTCGCGGTTAAACAGGATCGCGCGCGAGCTTGTCGTTCCTTGGTCAAGCGCCAGAATGTACTTCTCCAAGCATCTTCTCCCCTTTCTGCTTATGCATTTAACCAAAGATAACGTGCAGATGGAAACGTTGTCAAATCCATTATTCCATGAAAGAGAAGCCCAGCAGGTCCTGCAGCAGGACCGAAGCCGCACCCATTAGCTTGTCCTCCTCGCCCAGGGAAGCCAAGCCGAAAACCATGTCATCCTTCAGAATCGGCATCGCATGCCGGTCGATATATGCGCTGACCATGTCCAGCAATTCCGGATTTCCATGCGCCAAATCCCCGCCTAATATCAACGCCTCGGGATTAAACATGTTCACCAGGTTGACGATGGCCGCTCCCAAGTGCTCGGCCACTTCTTCATTCAGATCCCTCGCCAGCTTGTCCCCCTTGCGAAGGGCTTCCTTGAATACGGACGGAACAATTTTACTGTAATCCCCTCCACTCAGCTCCTGGATCAGCGTCGGCCTTCCCGTTGCGATCGCCGTAATAATGCGGGAATACATAGCAATCCAGCTGATATAACTGTCGAGGCAGCCTGCATTGCCGCATTCGCAGCGGATTCCGCTGCGATTCACGCTCGTATGCCCGAATTCACCCGCACCGCCATGCTTGCCTCTTAGGAGATGATCGTTAATCAAAATACCGGAACCAAGCCCGTCCCCAATGGATATATAGATCAGATTCGCGAACGCGTAATCGCCGAACCGGCGTTCGGCCAGCACAACGGAATTCATGTCATTCTCAACCCAGGTCCGCATTCCGTAGCGGTCTTCAAATATCCGTTTCAGCGGAACATTCGTCATCCGCAGTTTCGTGTTATAATGCACGACGCCCTGGCTGTCGCTCACAATGCCGGGGACGTTAATGGAAATGCCGACGCACCGTTCCAGGTCCTCCTGACCTGCCATGAAATCATCCATCAGGTGCAGCAGCCGCTCGATAACCGCTTCTCCCTGGAGTCCGGCTATAGGGTGCGTTTCCTTTGCGAGCACCTTCGCCTCCAGATTCATCCGGGCCAGGATCATGACCGAATTCGTTATGCTTACGGCTAACAGAAAGTGATTATCCGGATTGAATTTAAGCAGTATGGGTTTTCTCCCGCCGCTGGAGGAGCCTGTTCCAATTTCGGAAACGTAGCCTTCCCTGATCAGTTCTTGAACGGCCGATGCCACCGTGGAGGGACTCAGCTTGTTTTTTTGGCCAGTTCGATTCTCGATATAGGGCCTTCCGTACGGATCTTGTTCAGCACCTTGGACCGGTTTAGCGCCTGGATCAGCTTGTGATTGCCTTTTTTCATATTGTTCAAGCAAGTTCAACCTTTCTATGGGTTCTTCATTGTAGTGCGACTTTCTGTATCGGAAAAATGAGGTTAGAACCACTATAACATTTTCAACGAGCGGATATAAACTTATTCCATTCATCGAAATAACATACGGCGTAAGATTTGATAATGACTCTCTCATATTGTGAAAAAAAGAATTTAAAAGGATTTGAAATCGCTATCTTGAAAAATAAACAAGGTGATTATATAATCTTTCGCAATAGAAGCTGGTTATTCTGTCAAGAAAGATAGCATTGAGATGTTAACTTTTTTCGACTAATGGAATAACTATCGCTTTTTACACTCAAACACAAAGGGGGCGCTTTGGGGGATCGATTCACTTCGAACAAGCCACACGACCAACCACGCTTGATCAAAAACCATGTGAATTCAAGGAGGGTTATTTGATGAAAAAAAGAATGTCTGTCCTGATTTCGGTACTGTTCGTGTTCTCCGCCCTGCTGTCCGCCTGCGGAGGCGGCAATGCCTCCGGAGGAGATAATGGCAAGAAGGTTATCAACGTTGCCCTATGGGACGAAAATGTGCGGGACACGCTGGACAAATCCATCAAAATTTTCAATGAGAAGCATCCCAATGTACAGGTGAAGGTGACCTACACCCCATGGGCGGATTATTGGACCAAGCTGAAAACCAGCCTCGCCGGCAACAGCGGTCCCGACGTCTACTGGATGAACGGACCCAACTTTCACTCGTATGCCTCCTCCGGTCTGATCAAAGACCTGTCCCCCCTGATCGAGCAAAGCGGGCTCGATACCTCGGTTTATACCGAAGCGCTCGTCGATATGTATACCTATCAAGGCAAGCTTCACGGACTTCCTTACTTCCAGGATTCCGTAGGACTTTTCTACAACAAAGAACTATTTGACATGGCCGGGCTGCCCTATCCCGACGATACCTGGACCTGGGAAACGGTAGAAGAGAACGCAGCCAAGCTGACGGATAAATCGAACGGAATCTACGGCTATATTACGCCGATCGACAGTCAAATCGGTTATTACAACTATATTGCCCAGGCCGGCGGATTCGTGATATCCGACGATAAAAAAACGTCCGGTTACGATACGCCGGAAGCTCTTTCGGCATTCAAATGGCAGCAGAGCCTGATTGAAAAAGGCTACTCTCCGAATGCGCAGCAGCAGCTTGAAACCAAGTCGCGCCAGCTGTTCGGATCGGGCAAGGCCGCCATGTTCCCGGGAATCTCCGTCAACTCTCCGGAACTGCACAAGCTGCTTGGCGACAAGCTGGGCGTCGCGGTTCTGCCCGCCGGAAAGGAAAAGGCGTCCATCGTCCATGGACTCAGCTGGGCCATCAACGGCAAAACCAAGGTCGAGCAGGAGTCCTGGGAATTGATTCAGATTCTATCCGGGAAGGAAGGACAGGAATTGCTGGCTGACTCGGGCTTCTCGATGCCTGCTTACAAAGGCACGGAGGGTGGCTGGCTGAAATCCATTCCTTCGCTTGATCTGCAAGTGTTCGTCGACAGCCTGGAGTTTGCCGTCCCGTATCCCGTATCCCAAAAAACCGCAGAGTGGCAGGACGCGGAAGTGAAGGAAATCCAGGCCGCCTTCCTCGGCAAGAAAACGTTTGAAGAGGCGTTGAAAAATGCAGGTGAGCAGATGAATGCCATCCTTGCGACGGAAACCAATTAACGAACAGCCCTTCCAATACGGAACCTAAGAAAGGACGGTGCAGCCTGTGAGCTCTCCCATCACTGTGACCACGAAACCTCCTGAAACGACGGCCAAGCGAAAGGTCGGGAAACTTGCCTTTCACGAAGCCATGTGGGGATACATCTTCATTCTGCCTGTCGTGCTGGGCCTCGGTCTGTTCTACATGGCACCTTCCGCCGCCTCCCTGTTTCTGTCGTTTACTTCCTGGGACGGACTGACTGCCCCCCAATTCATCGGGCTCGATAACTTCGCGAATTTGATGAAGGACGACAAATTCACCGGCTCCATGCTGAACACGATGCTGTATACCATCGGTACGGTACCGTTATCCGTTGCACTGGCAACGGTGCTGGCGGTGCTGCTGAACCAGAAGATCAAGGGTATGGTCTTCTACCGCACGTTCTATTTCATTCCCGTCATCACCATGCCGATCGCGGTCGGCATGGTGTGGAAATGGTTGTACAATTCCGAATTCGGATTAATCAACCATGTGCTGGGCGTCATGAACCTGCCGCAGCCCAACTGGCTGTTTGACGAGAAATTCGCCTTGTTCTCCATTGTGCTTGTCAGCGTGTGGAGCAGCATCGGTTATAACGCCGTTATTCTGCTCTCGGGTCTGCAGGGCATCTCCGGCAGCTACTATGAAGCGGCTTCGCTTGACGGAGCGGGGACGCTGTATAAGTTCTTCCGGATTACGCTGCCTCTGCTCACGCCCAGTTTGTTCTTTGTCCTGGTCATGTCCTTCATCAATTCGTTCCAGGTGTTCGACCTGATCTTCATCATGATGGATCAGCAGACCACGATGCTCGAGTCCACCCGGACGGTGGTATACAGCATCTGGGAAGACGGATTCAAATACTTCAACATGGGGTACGCTTCGGCGCAAGCCTTCATTCTCTTCGTGGTCATTCTGATCATCACCATGATTCAGATGTACATTCAGAAGCGCTGGGTCCATTACCAATAACAGGAGGTGCGTAGACGTGACTACTTCAACCCAAGCTGAAAAAGCAAGCCGCCTGGCGGTACACATCCTGTTAGCCGTCGGGGCGCTGCTCATGATCATGCCGTTTCTGTGGATGATCTCGACATCCTTCAAGTCCTTTGCCGACTCCATGTCCGTTCCACCGAAATGGCTGCCTGTGGAATGGCATCCGGACAACTACCTTCGTGTCATCCAAACCATTGATTTCGGCACTTATTATTTGAACACCGTCATCGTGACGGTGGGTCGCACCGCGGGCCAGCTCATTCTGTGCTCGCTTGCAGCCTATGCTTTCGCCAGCTTGAGGTTCCCGTTCAAGAATGCCATTTTTCTCGCCCTCCTGGCCGTATTGATGGTACCTTCCCAAGTCGTTATGATTCCGAGCTTTGTCATCATGCGCGAGTTCAACTGGCTCGACACGTTTTACGTGCTCATCGTACCCGGCATATTCAGTGCCTTCGGCACGTTCTTGTTAAGACAGTTCTTCATGACGCTGCCGAAGGATCTGGAGGAAGCCGCCAAAATCGACGGCTGCAGTTATTTCCGGATCTACTGGAATATCTACTTGCCGTTATCCAAGGCCGCACTCGTCTCGCTGGCGATTTTCACCATCTTAGCCTCATGGAACGATCTGCTGTGGCCGCTCATTATGACGAGCTCCGAGGAGATGCGAGTGCTTTCGATCGGGATATCCAGCTTCCAGGGGCAGCATTCCACCGATTATCCGCTGCTGATGGCCGGGGCCTTGATGGCCACCCTCCCCATCATTATCCTGTTTATCTTCCTTCAGCGATACTTTATTGAAGGCATCGCCATGAATGGGATCAAAGGATAACCGACTGAATCAGCCCACCATGTAAAAAAGGAGTGTACGATAAATGTTACACGTGTTAGTCATTGGTGCAGGCGCCATGGGAAAAACCCATGCCGCCGCCTATGCTTCAATGCCGGGAGTGAAGCTTGCCGGCATTGCCGATATCCGGCTGGAGAAAGCGAGGCAGCTTGCGGACGAATATGAAGCAGGCGCCTATCGTTCGATCGAAGCGGCGGTAGAGGATTTGGGTGCAGGTCAGATCGATGTCATCGACGTCTGCCTGCCAACCCCGCTTCACAAGGACTACGTTGTCAAAGCGGCGGACATCGGCAAGCATGTCATATGCGAGAAACCGCTGGCAAGAACCGAAGAAGACGCGCGATTCATGATCAACTACTGCCATGATAAGGGTGTACGCTTGTTTGTCGGTCATGTGCTGCGCTTCTTCCCGGAATACGTGAAGGCCAAGGCGCTGCTCGATCAAGGCAGCATCGGGAAGCCTGCTGTCATCCGGGCTGGCCGCGGCGGCGGTTATCCGATCGGCTGGAACCATTGGTACAGCGATTTTGGAGCGAGCGGCGGCATTACGCTGGATGCGATGATCCATGATTTTGATTACCTGCGCTGGTGCTTCGGAGAAGTTGAGCGCGTCTATGCCAAGGGGCTGAACGGCCGCCACCAGGCTCAGCTGGATTATTCGCTGGTGACCCTTCGCTTCCGCAGCGGCGTCATCGCTCATGTGGAGGGCACCTGGGCCCATGACGGCTTCTCCATGAATTTGGAGATGGCAGGCACGAGCGGCATCATTGACTATGATAGTGCCAAGGACAGCCCGCTTCTCTTCAAATCGCGGAGCAGTGCCGCGACGATTCCCGGCGTCGCCGTTCCGGAAAGCCCGCTTGAACGCAGTCCCTATTACCGGGAACTGGAACACTTTATGTCGTGCATCCGCGACGGAAGCGAGCCGCTGGTTTCCGCCGAAGACGCCTATGAGGCGCTTCGCATCGCACTTGCCGCTCTAGCCTCCATGGCCGCAGGCGAGCCAGTGGTTATCGGGGACGCTGCGCTTACCCTCACCTCGACATGAAATAAACGCTATCGATGTATTATCTGGAGAGCCCGCAGCCTGCAGATTTTGTTGCTGGATAAGGAGGGCAAGCCTCTGCGGGATATACTTTCTTATCACTAAACAAGGAGAGAAAGCCATGAAATTGGGAGTGATCAGCTTTGCGCATATGCATGCGTTCAGTTATGCCAAAGCCCTTCTCGGAATTGAAGGCGTGGAGCTTGCCGGCATTGCCGACCCTGTAGAGGAGCGTGGCCGGAAATACGCCGAGCATTTCGAAACCGCCTATTATCGGGATTATCGCGAGCTGCTGGACCAAGGCTTGGACGGCGTCATCGTGACATCCGAGAACGCGCATCATAAGGAACACGTGCTGGCCGCCGCTGCGGCCGGGGTTCATGTGCTCTGCGAAAAACCGCTATCGACCAACATACAGGATGCACAGGACATGATTCATGCCTGCAAAGCTAACGGCGTGCTGCTGCAAACGGCATTCCCGGTGCGTTACAATACAACGGTCGTGCGGGCCAAGCAGATGATCGATGAGGGGAAATTAGGCCGCATTCTGGCCATGAAGGGAACCAACCGCGGACGCAATCCCGGCGGTTGGTTCATCGATCCGGAGCTCTCCGGCGGAGGAGCCGTCATTGACCATACCGTGCACGTCGCCGATATTATGCGCTGGATCACCGGTGCCGAGGTCAAGGAAGTGTACGCCGAGGTCGACCATCTCATCTCGGAAACTCCGATTGATGACAGCGGCATCCTGACCATGGAATTCGACAATGGCGTATTTGCTACGCTGGATTGCAGCTGGTCCCGCAACAAGGAGTTCCCGACCTGGGGCGACGTCACCCTGGAAATCGTCGGTTCCGCCGGGACCCTCAGCGTCAATGCCACCAGTCAGAAGCTGCACGTATATACCGATGAATCCGGATACCGCCATCAGGCTTGGGGCGACAGCATGGATGCCAGCCTGATCAGGGATTTCGTAGATGCCATCTCCTCCGGTGCCGCGGAGGCATCCGTTACCGGCGAGGACGGGCTTCATGCGCTAGCCGTGGCCGTAGCCGCCTACCGATCGTCAGCAGACAAGCGGACGATCGCGATGTCGGAGCTGTGATTGGATAACCGGCACAGAAGTCGTTTTCTCGTCGTATACGAGAAGACCTTCTGTGCTTTTTTTCATAGCGGATCCGTAAATCCTGGCCCAAATGAATGCTTGAATAATATGGATGGCGGGGCTATAATCACGTGTGAGTAATCGAGTTACCGGAACTTGAAGCCAACATTTTATACGATCGGGAGTGAAGCAACCTATGATTAAAGCAGGCGTGATGGGAGCGGGCGGCATGGGCGCCGTTCACATTAAAAATCTTCACGGGAACGAACATGTCCAACTGGCCGCGATATGCGATACGAATGAAGCGTTAGCCAAACAGCAAGCCGAGCTTTACGGCGCGGCATATTACACGGACGGCAGCACGATGCTGGAGCAGGAGCCGCTCGATGTGCTGTATGTGTGCATTCCGCCGTTCTGCCATGGCGACATTGAAGAGCAGGCAGCTGCCAAGGGCATTCATCTGATGGTGGAGAAGCCGCTGGGGCTGGACGTCGAGTCCGTTCGCCACAAAGCCAAAGTCATTGCTGAAAGCGGAATCATCGCCGCCTCCGGTTACTGCCTGCGGTACCTGGATACGGTGGCGATCGCCAAGGATTTTCTCAAGGACAAAAAAATCGGCATGGTCCGCGCCCACTACATCACAACGCCTGTGCCGACACCATGGTGGCGCAAAAAGGCATTGTCCGGCGGGCAGCTGGTTGAGCAATCCACGCATACCATGGACTTGGTCCGCTACCTGTGCGGCGACATCACCCGCCTGTATGCCGATATGAAACTGCTGCTGGTCAACGACATTCCGGATCTGGACATTCCGGATGTGGGCGCCATCCAATTCGTCTTGGATTCGGGGGCCGTCGGCCATATGCAAACCGGGTTTATCCAGTTCGATCACCGCAGCGGTATCGAGATCATGGGCCGGGATTTCCGGGTCGTCCTGGACGGAACCACGCTCTCCATCGTAGACAAGGAGAAGGAAGTGGTGTACCGCAGCAAGACGGACTTTTACAAAAATCTTACCAATGCCTTTATTGACGCTATTCGGAGCAATGACCCGAGCCTGGTGCTGGCATCCTACGAAGACGGCTTCAAGACGCTGGAAGTGACGCTGGCGGCCAATGAATCCGCCGAGACCGGCCAACCTGTAACGATTCAGCCATAATGCAATAAGGGCGTTCTCGCGGTCTGCAGACTTTGAGGACTCCCTTTTACTTTTCGTTTAACAACATGTTTCGTTCTGTTCATGCAGCGCAGTAAGCAGCCGCTTCACTGTCAGAGCTTCTTGCCGCTTGGTTATTGCTGGGAGCGTGAAGATGCCCGCTCCACTCTTATAATCCAAGCGAAATGTATTTTACCTCCAGGAACTCCTCCATTCCGTAATGCCCGCCTTCCCGGCCGAGCCCGCTCTCCTTAAAGCCGCCGAACGGCGCTTGCGCTGTCGAAGGCACCGGATCATTCACGCCTACTATTCCGTAATCCAACGATTCGGCAATGCGTACCGCTTCACCCAGATTTTGCGTAAATACATAGGCGGCCAAGCCATACGGACTGTTATTGGCACGCTGCACGGCTTCGTCTATCGTTTCGAAAGTGGTAATCGGCGCAAGGGGTCCGAAGGTCTCCTCGTTCATGCACTCCATGTCGTCCGTAGCGTTCATGATGACCGTGGGCTCCACATAATTGCCGCCGAGCTCGGGCAGGGCTTGACCGCCTGCCAAGACGATGCCGCCTTTCTCTTTCGCATCCTTGATCTGTCGTACGACTTTATCCGCGGCTTCCCGATTAATCAAGGGACCGATATCAACCCCCTTCTCCATTCCGCTGCCTACCTTCAATTGCTTGACAAGCTCCGAAAACTTCGCAGCGAATTTCTCCGCGATCCCTTCCTGAACATAAACCCGGTTGGCACATACGCAGGTCTGTCCCCCGTTGCGGAACTTGGAAGAAATCAATCCGGCAGCCGCTTGATCCAGGTCCGCCTGATCGGTCACGATAAACGGGGCATGGCCGCCAAGCTCCAGCGATATTTTCTTGACGTTGGCCGACGCGCCGGCCATCAGCTGCTTCCCTACTTCGGTGGATCCCGTAAAAGACAGCTTTCTAACCCGGCTGTCCTCTTGCCAAACGCTGGAAATGTCGCTGGAAGACCCGGTTACGATGTTAATGACCCCGGCTGGAATGCCGGCTTGATCCGCAAGCTCCACCAGCTTGATCGCCGTGAACGGCGTCTCGCCGGATGGTTTGATCACCACGGTGCACCCCGCAGCCAGGGCCGGCGCCACCTTACGTGTAATCATGGAGGCCGGGAAATTCCAAGGCGTGATGGCGGCAACGACGCCAACAGGCTGCTTCGTTACAATGATGCGCTGGCGGCTGGATGATCCGGGGATGGTCTCACCGTAGATTCGCTTGCCTTCTTCCGCGTACCATGCCACGAAACTGTTGGCATATTGTATCTCGCCCGCCGCTTCCTTCAGCGGTTTCCCCTGCTCCGTGGTCATAATCCTTGCCAATTCGTCCGTATGTCCCGCGATCAGCTCATGCCAGCGGCGCAGCAGCTCTCCCCGCTCGTTCGCCGTTCTGCGGGACCATGCCGGAAAAGCATCGGCGGCCGCATCGACGGCAAGCCGGGCTTCCTTCTTCCCGCCTTTGGATACGGTACCGATAACCGTGCCGTCCGCCGGGTTATATACATCCATCTGCTCCTCGGTCTCTATCCATTTACCGTTGATATAGATTTGATTTTGAAACATAACAAAAGACCTCCTAATCGATTCTTCATGACTGAGAGTATGTGATATCATGATTGACTAAACATGATTTAACTTAGGGTCCGTCCTGCCTATTATCCGATATCCACTTACCCTAATGCAAAAAAATAAAACACCGGAGCTTCGTCAAGAAACTCCAGTGCTTCCATATTCATAGCTAAGGTTCACCTATTTAACGGCTGCGTCTACTTCCGTGATCATTTCGGATACGGATGTCAATCCGCCTCCGGACAGATACCAGAAATCAGGGTTCAAATACACGATGTTGCCCTCTTTTGCGGCATTGGTTGTGTTTACAAGCTCGTTCTCGACAACCGCTTTGGCGCCTGATTCTCCTTCACCCGTGGCTACCGCTGCACCGCGGTCCACAACAAAGAGATAATCCGGGTTCATCTCAACGATGTATTCATTCGAAATATCTTTACCGTGCGTGCTGACTTCAATGTTAGGATCGACGGCACCGAAACCGAACACGTCATGCAGAATGCCGAAACGGGAGCCTGGGCCGTACGCGCTGATTTTGCCTTCGTTCGCCAGAATGATCAGGGCTTTCTTGCCGGTTGCAGTAGCCTTCTCATTCAAAGCCTTGATGTTCTCGTCGATCGTGGCAAGCTCTTTTTCAACTTCGGCTTCTTTACCGAAGATTTGACCCAGCGTATTCATGTTCTCTTTGAAGGATTCCATGTATTTGCTTGTGTCCACGCCCAGGAAGATCGTCGGGGCAATTTTGCTGAGTTCCTCGTAAGCATCCTGCTGTCTGCCGGAAATAATGATCAGATCCGGCTCGATGCTGTTGATTTTCTCAAAGTCAGGCTCTTTCAGGCTGCCCACATTCTCATATTTCTTGTCTTCGAATTTGGACAGGTATGCCGGGATATTCGCTTGCGGAACGCCCAAAACCTCAACGCCCAATTTATCCACGGAATCCAGAATGCCAAAATCGAATACGACGACGCGGGAAGGATTTTTCTTGACAGGCGTTTCACCCAGCTTATGGGTAATCGTGATTTCTTCGGATGCAGGCGGCGTTTCTCCCGCAGCATCGCCTCCAGCCGCACCGCTCGTTTTATCGTCCTGACCACAAGCCGCGAGCACAAGCGTGAACATTGCTACCATAAATAAAGCCAACCATTTTTTCATTCCTAACACCCCATTTTTTATATTTAAAATCTTTATAATTCAACATATATTTGAATTTATGGTTGAATATGTAATTCATTTTGGGCAGAGGAAACCATGCCGTCCTTTAACCAAGGCGGCCTAGTCCTTGTGCAGGGAGTGAGCTCGCTTCATCAGCTTCTCCCTGAGCCCATATCATATTTTCAAATCCCGAATCCTTGACGATTAACCGTAGTATACGCACACCCGATTGTCGTTAATCTCTTCGATCTCGATGTCCATGTCGTAGATGCCGCGAAGAACATTGCTCTGAATGATGTTCTCGGTTTTCCCTTCGCTTTCAATCGCTCCGTCCTTCAAGGCCACGATGTAATCCGAGTAGAAGGAAGCGAAGTTGATGTCATGAATCACGATCACGATCGTTTTGTTCAGGTCGGCGACAAGCTTTCGGAGAATCTTCATAATCTGTACGGAGTGTTTCATGTCCAGATTGTTGAGAGGTTCATCCAGCAGGATATACTCCGTGTTCTGGGCGATGACCATCGCGATATAAGCACGCTGGGTCTGACCGCCGCTGAGCTGATGAAGATATTTATGCTGCATATCCTCAAGCTCCATATAGGAGATGGCTTCATCCACGAACTTCTCGTCTTCCGCGTTCAATCGGCCTTGGGAGTATGGAAAACGCCCGAAGGATACAAGCTCGCGCACCGTCAGGCGGAGGCTGATATGGTTCGATTGCTTCAGAATCGAAACCTTCTTCGCCAGGTCCCCGCTTTTCCATTGACTGACCTCTTTGCCGTCCACCGTAATTTGACCGCTGTCCTTGCCCGTTAGTCTGCTAATCATGGACAGCAAAGTACTCTTACCGGCACCGTTCGGGCCGATAAAGGACGTAATTTGACCTTTCGGGATCGTAACCGACACGTTATCAACGACTTTTTTGCCGCCATAGACTTTCGATACGTTCGTAACCTGGATCATGCTTTACTCTCCTTTAGTAGCAGGTATATGAAGTAAACGCCGCCGATGAAGTTGATGATGACGCTTAGCGTAGTAGAGAACGTAAACAC
Organism: Paenibacillus sp. HGF5; assembly: GCF_000204455.1. NCBI lineage: Bacteria > Bacillati > Bacillota > Bacilli > Caryophanales > Paenibacillaceae > Paenibacillus > Paenibacillus sp. HGF5. The sequence continues at coordinate 16,590 of NZ_AEXS01000019.1, forward strand.
CCGCTCTACCACCAGTTGGCCGCCCACCAAGGCGATAATGCTAATCAGAATGGACGCCGTGATTAAGTGTGAATGCCGGTATGTTTTCATGAATTCATAAGCGACGTTGACCACAAGCAGTCCAAGGAACGTGATCGGTCCTACCAATGCGGTGGCCACCGAAATGAGAACCGCGACCACGATCAGAAGCCTCTTCACAACGTAATCATAGTTTACGCCCAGGTTGATCGCCTGGTCACGGCCCAGCGACAGTACGTTCAAGTACTTGGCAAACCGGGCAAAATACAGCAGGGTCAGCGCAACGACTATGACGGACAGGATGAGAAGCTCGGTCTTCACATTGTTGAAGCTGGCAAACATCTTGTCGGACACGTACTGGAACTCGTTCGGATCGATCAGCACTTCCATAAAGGAAGACATGCTGGAGAACAGGGTTCCAAATATCATGCCGATCAGCAGCAGGAAGTAAATATTGTTTCCTTCCCTCTGAAACAAAATCTTATATAGGATCCCGGCAAACAGGATCATCGCGCCGACATTGATCAAAAAGTTAACATTGCTGCCCAGTTTATACAGCGTGAAGGAACCGAAGACAAAGATCACGGTCGTCTGGATCAGGATATACAAGGAATCCAATCCCATCACGCTTGGCGTCAGTATCCGGTTATTCGTGACCGTTTGAAACACCGTGGTAGACAGAGCGATCGCCCCGCCGGTCAGAATAATGGCAAGAACCTTCTTGATTCGTCTTGGAAGGGCGTAATCCCAATTGCCGCCAAGATCAATGAACAGAAAGACTGCCACCAGGATGATTGCCGCCGCGGCCAACAGGCCGAGTTTGGCTTTATAAGTCATAATCCTTTCTCCTCATCAGTAAGAAAATGAATATACCGCTTCCGAGTACGCCCACGGTCAGACTAATCGGAATTTCATAGGGATAAATGATGATCCGGCCAAGGATGTCACAGAACAGTACGAACCCGGCCCCCAGCAGCGCGGTATGCGAAAGGCTTTTTTTCAAGTGGTCCCCTAAGTACAGACTGACAATATTAGGTATGATCAGACCAAGGAACGGAATCACGCCGACGGTCAGCACAACGGAAGCCGTAACCAGCGCAACGATGACCAATCCCAGGTTCACGACTCGCCGATAATGAAGTCCCAGGTTGGTTGCGAATTCCTCTCCCATTCCGGCTACCGTAAACTTGTTGGCAAACAGGTAAGCCAGAATCACAAGCGGGATACTGAGATACAGCATTTCATACTGGCCCTTCATGATCATGGAGAAATCGCCCTGCAGCCAAGCCGACATATTCTGTATAAGATCATATTTGTAGGCAAAGAAGGTCGCGACCGAACTGACGATATTACCGAACATAAGTCCTACCAGCGGGATGAAGATCGCGTCCTTGAACTTGATCCGATCCAGTATCTTCATGAAGATAAAGGTTCCTGCCAGCGCGAATACGAATGCCACGAGCATTTTGATAAGCGGGCCGCTTGTCGTAAAGACGAGCATGGCGACCAAGATCCCCAATCTGGCGGAGTCCATAGTGCCCGCCGTCGTCGGCGATACGAACTTGTTGCGGCTGAGCTGCTGCATGATCAATCCGCAGATACTCATGCTGACACCCGCCAATATGAGGCTGACAAGCCGGGGAATCCGGCTTACAAGCATAATATGCTGTTGTTGTTCTGTCATCGAGAACAGTTCCAGTGGCGAGATTTCTTTAACTCCAATAAATAACGAAATTATGGAGAGTACCACAACGGCTGCGAATAAGTATCTAATCTTCATGGCTCTTCCTTCTATGCGTATGTCTGTCGAAACCCGGCAGTCAGCAATTCCCCAACCATTCTCATTGAGATTGATTATCAATTGCGTTCTGATATGGATTATATCATTCTCATTCTCAGTCGACAAGTATAATTGAGAATGAAAATCATTTAATTTGTTCATCCAAGTATCATTTGTTCATGATTTGTTCATAATATGGAGTTTCGCCGAGATCAATTTTATATCGCTGAGGCTGAGCTGCTTAGATTCGGGGTTCCCGAAATACATACATATTGGAAGCTGATTTAATTCTCAGTAACCGGGTATAAAAAATATAAATTAACTTTCCTTCGAAGCGTTGACAATACCTCTAAGTTATATTAATATGCTAACATAATTATTATTTCTAACTAAACGTAAGTTAATGTGAAATGATAATTCAACGACAGCAATTCAACTCAACATGCATATTTGCTTGAATTAAAGGACATCTTTGTTATCAGGCTTATGCAAACATGATTACATCAGGAGGTTTTTTCAATGTCTAAAGATTTTTCAGCAGCACTTAAGCATCGTCGTTCCCATTATGCCATCAGCAAAGACCCGGTCATTTCCGACGAACGCATCCAGGAGATTGTTAATGAAGCCGTTAAATATACTCCGTCTTCTTTCAACTCCCAAAGCGCACGCGTCGTTGTACTGCTTGGCGAACAGCATGACAAACTGTGGAACCTGACCGAAGGCATTCTGAAAGAAGTTGTCGGAGACGAAGAGGCTTTCAAATCCACAGCTGAAAAAATGGGCGCATTCCGCGCTGGATACGGCACGGTTCTCTTCTTCGAGGACAATAACGTAGTTGCCGACCTGCAGCAAAAGTTCGCGCTGTATGCCGACAATTTCCCGGTTTGGTCGAACCAATCCAACGGCATGCTGCAATTCGTGGTATGGACGTCCCTCGAGGCAGAAGGCCTGGGCGCATCCCTCCAGCATTACAACCCGTTGATCGACGAGAAAGTGAAGTCCGAATGGAACATTCCGGAAAACTGGAAGCTGATCGCTCAAATGCCTTTCGGCAAACCGGTTGCAGATCCGGGCGAAAAAGAATTTGCGCCGCTTGAAGATCGCGTGAAGGTATACAAGTAAGCCGTAGCCGGCATAAGCCGCCTATCCAAGTCCAGAGGATTGGAGCAGGCGGCTTTTTTATGGTGCCCTGCCATTGAAAACCTGCCGCCAAAACGATACAATAACACAGGAAGCAGGCCTTTCGCCTTCTGATCTTCGGAAGTTCTTGGAGCCAGCTTGATTACCAACTGCATATTTGATGTTTGGCTGTACTAGGGGTGCCATGTGCTGAGAGACGGCGGGCTGCCGTTAACCCTTATCACCCGATCTAGATCATACTAGCGTGGGGAAGTGTAGCATTTATGTTTATTTTTTTGCGTAGGCATAACTGCACTTCTTCATGGGGTGCGGTTTTTTTGCGTGGACTTATACAATGGGGAGGAAAAAATTTATGAATGAGCTTGTATGCGGAACGAGCCGGATCGTGGGATGCCGGTTCTCGGTATTTCCCATGACGGATCGGTTCGTGGAAGTGATCACGGAGGCGCTTCGTTCCGTGGATTCGGAAAAGGTCTGGATCCAAACGGATGATGTAAGCACTTGTATTCGCGGACGTGCGGAGCATGTGTTTGATGTGACGAGAGCGATATTCGCTCATGCCGCGGCTAGCGGCGTGCACACGGTGTTTAACGGTACTTATTCTATCGGCTGCCCAGGCGATACGGATGCCGATGCGTATATGGACGAGGATTCGACCCGCTTAAACCACGATATCGGGGAACACGCCGATATCGAAACGGCCTGCCAATTCGCGCTTTACCCGATGGGTAGCGCCGATTACATGGATGTCATTTACGCAGAAGTGGATCGTGCGAAGGCAGCGGGCACATTCGGCGGAAGCGTTCATTACGCCAGCCGATTGGACGGGGCGTTGTCCCGGGTGTTCGGATCACTCGAAGACGCGTTCCAACATGCGATTCAATCCGACAGCAGCCATCTGGTCATGACCGCGGTGGTTTCGGCCCACAGCCCATCTCCCAAATCCAAAGCTTAAGGTCCTTTCCAACAGATAAAGGCCCGGCAAGCGCCGGGCCTTTATCGATTGCAGGCAAGAATATTGACGGTGTTTAAACCCAAGCACTCAAGATGATTACGAGCAGGATAAAGAGAACCAATATAGTTCCTACTGAATTGCCCCATGCGCCGCCGTATGCTCCGCTCATGAAGATCCCTCCTGGATTTAAAAGAATGACGTGAGTTAATCACGTTATTATCTTATTGCTTGTGGCGGGCGAGCGTCACGGCTAATGTACCCCCCTCTTTTTTTATGCAGGGCTTATTTATTCCTCATAACCGACCAGCAGCTTGCCTCCGTACGGGCTGAGCGCTTCCTCCGTCACTGCAATAAGGTCCGAAGGATCGTCCTCCCGATAAATCGCCAGAAGCGCTGCCTCCAGTCGATCCCCCATGGCTGGGCTATAGCCGTTGAACAAACGGAACAGCATCTTCCCTTCACCCGTCCACTCCCGGTTTGCCCTCAGCACGAATTCGCATAGAGTCGATGCTATTTTGTGTACCGTAAACCATTTTTCGCCTTCTCTGCGGGGACTTGTCAAGTCCAGCAAAAACTCGGTTAGCATGTAGCGGTATTCGGCAATATCGCTCGGCGACAAGGGCATGGGGCCGTAATTCAAATCACTCCGGGCATCCGCCCGAACCTCTTCTCCCTCAGGCAACGAACGCAGCACCGTACCTTCGGCGACCATCCGCTGTAAAGACGGATTCGCCGCCAGCACTCCCACGTCGAAATATTCGCGATAGGAGGATAAGGACAATATGAATATTTCCGCGATCCAGCCATGCGCTTCGATCGTCTTCCTGCTGAAGTCATGTCCGTCCCGTTCAATGACGATGATGTCCAGATCGGATTGTTCATTATATTCGCCACTGCTCGCGCTGCCGCCAAGTACGGCAAGCAAGCAGTCGGGATAATTTCGTTGCATGACGCGTATCGCTGCCTCCGTCGGTTCCAGTCTCATGGACGTTTCCTCCATTAATTCTCTCATCCGCCACAAAAAAGGGCTCAAAATATTAAATTCAACGAAAACCCCAAACGTACCTGAATCATATGGTAAATAAACGATTACCCGCATTGACGATGAAGGAAGAAGGGATAGATGAGATGAATTACATTCACATGCTCTCCAGATTAGGCATGGGCAGTGCCCACCCGGGAGGATTCGAGGCAACCCTCAGAATGCTGAAGAATTATCCCATTCAACCGGGCAGCCGCATTTTGGAGGTAGGGTGCGGAACCGGCAGAACAGCCTGCCATCTTTCGGAGATGGGTTATCAAGTGACCGCCATTGACTTGAACGAAAATATGATCAAGAAAGCCCGCGCAAGAGCCGAAGCCATGGGTATGGACGTAGAATTCCTGCAGGCAGATGTATGCGCATTGCCTTTCGAAGACAACCGGTTTGATCTGATCATGGCCGAGTCCGTCACCGTATTTACGGATACCTCGAAATCGCTGCCCGAATATTACCGCGTTCTGGATCGCGGAGGCGTCCTGCTGGACAGGGAACTGCTGCTGGATAAGCCGATGCCGAAGCCGAAGCTTAAGGAGCTGCTCGAATTCTTCGGCATTCCTAATCTGATGATGAAGGAAGAATGGGCGGGGGCCCTCATGTCTTGCGGTTTTAAGCAGGCAGAATTTTTGGAGTACAACCACTTCAACGAGCAATTAAAGGAAGAGCAAACCCGTCATCTGGATGCGTTTGAGCAGCGCGATAAAGGACTCCTGTTCGATGCTGCGCTCTGGGAAACGCTGTTCAAGCATGACCGCATGATTCTGGATAATACCGATTTTCTCGCTTCCGCCTTATTTCGTGCCGTGAAATAATCCGGCTTCATATCTATGCATCAAGAGGGGATCTGCATATGGCTATGCTTCCCCTCACTTCCATCACACTCAGTTCTTTCGACCTAATTCAACACTTTTTGTCAATTCGTTATATCTAGTTTAGCCCGTCGATGCTATAATCATGGTAAATATATCCTATGTTGTTGAGGAGGACTCATTCTTATGGCATGGTTCAACAGACTCCCTATGTCTCAAAAAATCACCGCAGCCTGTTATCTCATTGCCGCTTTGTTTGCGGTACCCATGCTGCTTGCGTTTATTCTGATGGGTAAAGCAATCATTGGCGTGGTCATCGTCGTGGTACTAACCGGGCTTACTTTTCCTCTTTCTCGTCTCATTGAGAAAACGCTTACGAACTCCTTCGCGGAAATTTCCAGCGTTTCCGCCAAAATCGCCAAAGGCGACTTCACCTTCCAGGTGGAGGAGGTTGGAGGCATGAACGATCTGAGCAGAACCTTCAACAGCATGGTGGACAAGCTTCGCAAAATATTGCAGGAAACCTCGGATATCACCCGTCAGGTGATGACGTCAAGCTCAAGCATCTCGATTAAAAACCAGGAGCTTATTCAAGTGATGAATCAAGTCTCCCTTTCCTCCAACGAGCTGGCCGTCGGCGCCAACGAAATTTCGGAAGACGTATCCGAAATGACGCACTCCATCCGTGAGATCGAAGAGAAGGTCAGCAATTATACGCATTCGACCCAAGAAATGAATACCCGGTCGATCGAAACGCTGGGACTGGTTGAACAAGGAAGGGATTCGGTAGCCAAGCAGTCTGCAGGGATGCAGCGAAACATTGATGCCACGGCCAAGGTTTCGGAATCCATCGATGCGCTGGCCCAAAGCGCCAGAGGAATCACGAAGATTACGGAGACGATCTCCGAGCTTGCCGATCAGACCAACCTGTTGTCCCTGAACGCATCCATCGAAGCGGCCAGAGCTGGCGAGCATGGCGCAGGCTTTGCCGTTGTCGCCCAGGAGGTGCGTAAACTGGCCGAAGAATCTACGTCTTCAACCCGGGAAGTATTCAATCTCGTTCGGAGCATCGAATCGGACATCAAACACGCGTCCCAAAACATCAAAATCAATGAGGAGGTCGTCAGGCAGCAGACCGAAATGATCCGCGAAGCAGAGCTTGTGTTTATGGAGATCGTAAACAGCGTGCAGTATATTTCGGATCAGATCGCCGCTTTCTCTAAGGAAAGCCAGTCCATGCTGGATAGCGCGCAGAGCATTTCTTCCGCGATTCAGAATATATCCGCGATCACGCAGCAATCCGCTGCCGGAACGGAGCAAGTGTCGGCCTCCATGAACGAAGGCATCTCGTCGATCCAGAAGATGGCTGAAGAAGCGGAAGCGATGAATAACGCCGTTTTCCGGCTGCAGAAAACCATCAACATTTTCAAATTTTAAGCAGCGAGTCAGTCTACATAAGCTCGCATTTATCGCATCTAAACTTAAAGGCCAAAGAATCTAACGAGATTCTTGGCCTTTTTATCATCCTATCTCTTGACGCTCGCTCCATAACCGCGCAAGGTTCACAAGCCGCCCTTCCTCAAATTCGGCGCGGTAAATATCAGGCAATGTCGTTCCCAGCCAAAAATGATAATCGAAGTGCTCATCATAACGCTGGAGTATGAGTGTCATGATATCGCCGTGCGTGCCGATCGCTACCCGCTTGCCTCCATATGCATTCAAAATGATCTCGAAGGCCCGGATCGCACGGCTTTGCGCGGCTTTACCGGATTCCCCTCCGGGGAAGGAGAAGGCCGGATCCTGGAACAGTTTCTTTTTGGCATCAAGGAAGGAATGTCCATGAAAATCGCCGGCCATCCGTTCTCTTAAGTCCTCCTGCTCCACAATCGGTAATCTTAAAGCGTCCGCCAATGGTTGGACCGTGTCCTTGGCGCGCTGATAAGGGCTCGACAGGATCGCGTCAATCCCTTCATCCAGCAGCATCTCCTTTATTCGCTCCGCAGCAAGCGATCCCTGCGCCGACAATCCACGAGACCGTTCCATCCCCACGATAAATGGCGATTCCGCATGTCTCACAAAATATATAATCGTCATTCTTCGATCCCCGCTTTTGGACTCGTCTCTAAATCGGGCTCCATCATCATCTCGACAAACGGCGTTAACGGCAGCAATCCCAGTGTGTCAATCGGAATCCATTGGGCTCCCAAGGAGTCTTGACCGTCACCGCCCGTTTGGATTCTAGCTTGGTCATCCAGCAGCTCGACATCATAAATTATGCCGATATGATGCAGTTCTTCCATCTGATTCGCTTCATACTGATACACGATCGTATAAGAGACGGCCGTCCGAATGCTTCCCTTAATTGAACCAAGTCCGGTTTCCTCCATAAATTCGCGCTGAAGGGTATGCTCCGGCCCTTCGCCGAACTCGATCGAGCCGCCTGGTAAATCCCACTTCCCCTTATGCGGCCCTCTCGCTTTCTGGATCAACAGGATATGATCATGCTGAATCAGTATTCCATAAACGCCGAGATGCGTATGTTTCACCATGGTCAATCCCCTCCTTTTCTCGCAGTAAAGGTCATCCATCGACTTCGGAATAGAACGTCTCTCCCATCCTTCACTTCTTGAATATCCTGCTGCACCTGCCGCCTCGTTAAGATTTCCCATTCCGAATACAGCTCGTCAAGGATAGAAAGGGCCCTTTCGGTCGACAGATTCAACTCGATTAACCCTTCTTCCTCCAAACCAGTCTCCCGATCGATTTCCTTCACTTCCGTACTCATCATGATGCAGTGAATGCCCTGGTCCACGGTTCCAGCCTGCATTTGTTTGACCTTACATACGAAGGCTTCTTCCGAGCTCAAATGCTCCAGGCATGAACAGGCAATGATGTAATGATATGACGCCTCGGTAATTTCGTAAAACTCTACGTCTGCTGCAAGTGCCTCGATGCTTGAGCTTACGCCGTACATCGCGGCATACTGCACCAGCTTGTCGATAGCCGATGGCAGCAAATCCACGCAGATGACCTGCCCGTTCGCCGATTGGATCCGCTGCGCAACCGGGATACTGTTGCGCCCGACGCCGCATCCCAGATCCAGGACCCGCATATCCGGAAACGGCAAAAAGTCCAAATGATCCAGGACCGTCTGAACGGGCTTGACCAACCAGCTCCCAGGTTCAAACAATACGGCATCTTCATACAATTTCTCGTGATACGACTTTTCCTTTTCTCGCGCACGGTCGAATATATTCAATGTTATAACCCCTTGTTTTTGCCGTTATCAGCCGCTTTCTAACAAATTCCACATAAGAATGCCTAAATCCTTGCCGAACAACGTATCTCTTACTTGGCAAACTCTTTTCTAATCCTCGATGATCGCTAAACGCGGCCACTGATTCTTCCATTGTTTCTTGCGTACCCGTTCCAAGTAATAGCTCCGCTTATCAAAGTTAGGACTTCTTCGAACCCGAAGCGCGAATAAATCCTCCAATCCGTAAGGACAGCAAAGCTCAAGCTCCCCTGCGACGTTCAGTCTGGCCCCGACCGCGGTGGCCGTCTCCGGCCAATGGGTTAGCGCTGCATGGGTCGAATGATAGGGCTCGTCTCCGTTCTTGGCATGCATTCTGGCCTGATTCTTGACCGACCATTTCGGGTTCGCCGTCGAGGTCCTTAAGTGCTGTTCCAGGGCAGCATCCCGTTCTTCGGACACATCATCCGAATCGAAGTAAACGACATCGATATCGGTATGCCGGTCCGTCCCGTCTAATCCATGCAGGATGTCCCATACATAATTTCGGATGTAACCTGCGGCAATATAACATTGCGGCAGGGCTAAATCCCGAACGATGCCCAAATCCGCCATCAATGGCTTGTGCTGCCTTATGTATTCCTTTAACCGTTCCTCTAACATGCCTTTCACCGCCCATGAATGGTTGATATGAATCCCAGCTTGCTTGTAATTGTGTCGTCTCCAGGTCCCTCACGTTTACGAACCCCGCCGAATATGCGCGAGTATGCCCCTGAGAACCTTAATCCGTGTAAAAAAGCATAGACCGCTTCACGAGGAAAACGGCCTATGCACTCTTAGATAAAACTATTATATTCCAAATAATCCCTGACTTCTAGTCCCTCCTTGTATCGGGAAGCTGCTTACACAGCCGCATCCACCCGCTCCTGCGATGCCCCGTCGCAGCGCTTGCACACTTTCAGGGCAGTCCCGTCCGATTTGGTCCGAGGATACAACAGTTTGGTCCGGGTACTCTTGCACACCGGGCATGTGCCGCGTGCGCGAGTTGGTAGGTTCCACAAGGATTTGCCTCTTTTTTGTTTTGCCATGAACAGATACCCCATTTCATAGATTCATTATCGTCACTCTTACATATATGAAAGGGTTCGGCATAACATGTCGGCAGCTCCCATGGAATCTTGCAATATATAACAAAAAGAGAAGGCATCCGTAAACGCCCTCTCTTAAGCAGCATGATTCATGTATTCATAAACGCCACAATCTCTTCCTTAGCCGGTATGGAGGATTGAGCGCCCGGACGGGTCACCGTCAATGCAGCAGCTGCGGTCGCAAACCGCAGCGCTGCTTCCGTATCCAGCCCCTCCGTGCGAGCCGCCGCATAAGCACCGATGAAGGTATCCCCTGCCGCCGTGGTATCCACGGGTTTGACGCGGAAAGCCGGAACGTTAAATCGCTCGCCGCGTGCATTTCCATAGAAGCACCCTAACTCGCCAAGGGTGATGATCACGTTGGAGGTACCTCTTCCGATGATCGATGCTGCAGCAGCCTCGGCCGAAGCCGCGTCCTCCACCCTCAGACCGCTAACCACGCCTGCTTCCGTTTCGTTTACAATCAAAGTATCCAGCAGCGGAAACACCTCGTGCGGAATCGTTCGCGCGGGGGCCGGATTCAGCCAGACGCGAACGCCTGCCTTGCTGGCCGATCGGATGACATGCTGTGTCGTCTCCCACGGAATTTCATTCTGCAGCAGCACCGCATATACGCCGTCCCAGTTCACTTCGGCGGCAACATCCTCTTCGGTCAGCCGCCCATTGGCTCCTTCCGAGAGCACGATATAGTTCTCGCCTTCTTCGTTGACCGTGATGATCGCGATTCCGGATGTGCCTGCCTTGGTGAGAACGGACGAGACGCCAACGCCGCGCTCCTCCAAGGAAGCAACCAAAGTGCTTCCAAAGGGATCCAGTCCCACGGCGCCGACCATGCTGCAATCAGCACCTGCCAAGGCTGCGGCCACAGCTTGATTTGCCCCTTTGCCTCCGGGAAAAAACTGTGCGTCCCTGCTGTGAATCGTTTCCCCCGGCTGGGGAAACTGCGCAACATTACTTACAACATCCATATTAATGCTTCCAATGACAACCAGCTTGCGCAAATTTAACCGCTCCCTTCTGTTAAACCGGCTTCGGCTCGAATGTACGGACGCGAACTTCCTTGATCTCGTTCTCGCCATCCTCCAGACAACCAAAACCGAACATGCCGTGAGCATAGGCGGTTTCCTTGCATTCCAGCACATTCTCTCCATTAATATACAAGATGAACCTGTCCCTCTCGGACACCAGCTTCAGGCGGTATTCTTTACCCAATGCCCAATCGTATTTTGCCGTAATCAAACGCTTGATTCCGAAATCCTGTTTGATAAACGATACGGAGTTCGGGCCGTCGAAGCCGGCCAGATAATGACGCATGACGCCTTGCGCCCTTGCAATAACACAATGGCTGGTGCCGGATATCGGCTTGATGGTCGCTTCAATCTCCATATCGCCGGCATAATAATTGCCGGAATAGGACGAGGTATCCCCTTCAGAGGAACAATGCAGGGCACCGTCACGCAGTTCCCATTTCCCGCGATGATGCGAGAATGGGGTGACGGAAGCGAACTCTTTGGCCTGCTTGGCAAAATCGATCGTATAGTCTGAAGCCCCCGCGATGCGGAATTGCCCGACGAACAAACTTCCGATGGCACGGTTCAAGAGCGGCGACGGGCTCTCCAAGATCCAGCCGATCTCATCGATCATGGCACCATCCGTATCCGGGATGACGAATTGCACCGCGTTCCACTCTCCGCACACGGGAGTCAACGCAGCCAAACGCACATCCTCCTGCGTATAGGTATTGCGCACATACGGAGTCAAGGTAACCGGTTCGCCTTCCCACTGATCCACATAAATGTGGGCGGATACGGTTTGTCCGCTGTAGGCCAGCGGCGCAAAGGTCGGCTTATACTTCTCATCGTTGAACTCGGCGCGCCGGTAGAACGGTTTGAAATAGATTTTGCTGCTGTCGCCTTCAACCAGTCTGTCAAAAACCACTTCCAGCGATCCTCTGCTGTCATAAACCTGTTTCGTCGAATGGCGAACGACCGGCGTTTTGAAGGAATGGCTCGTCCGGAAGCCATGCGTAGATCCCGGCAGGTCGAAATCAAAGTATACCTCGCCCTGCTTCACCCGACGAACCAGCTCTTCAGGTGCTTTCTCTCCGTTAAGACGATACCCAAGCAGAGCAAGCTCTTTGGCGAATGTCGGAAAATCCACCAGATTCAAATAGCCGGACACGCTGGAAGCCACGATGAAGTCATTGATCGGCTTGCGGTAATGATCCGGGATTCCCGCCAGACCTCCGTAAACGCCGAGGATCGTTCCCACATTGCCTGCATTGCAATCGGTGTCCCAGCCGCACATCGACGCGATCTCGACCGTGCGCGCAAAATCTCCCTCGCCATACAGAAGGGCAAGCGCGCACACGCCCGCATTCGGGATAATGTGGCATACGCCCGTATATTTATCGTATCCCCAGTGGTCCTCCAAATATTGGCGGCAAGCGCGGAAATCGGAAGGCTGCTCCCGGTGGAAGTCCATCACCGCATGGACCACGCGCGCATAGGTGGAGTCATCCGGAATCATGCGCAGGCCTTCCGCGATAATCTCATCCATGGATGAAGCATTAAAGGCTTTGGCTATGCAAGCGGCCATGAAGCGGGCGCCATACAGCCCGTTGCCGTCGTGGGAGACGCTGGCCGCTTTTTCCGCGTAATCCGCTGCTTTTTCCGCTTGCCCCGGGAACAGCAGACCCCAGGAATCGATGAAAATCTGGCCGCCGATCTGCTCCGCCATCTCCGTGCCGTTGACCTCGATCGAACCGGAACGAGGGGCCGGGATGCCTTTGCGCAGATTCACATAGGCGCGGTGCTCGGTACTGATATCCTCGCCGCCCCACCAGAACATGCCGATCCCTTCCCTAGCGTAATTGAGCCATGCCTTGCCCACATCCTCCGGCAAAAGCTCACGGTCCGTCGCATCGTCATACAGCGCGCGAATAAAGAAAACCGGACCGTTTGCGTCATCGTCGGCGGCAAAGGTTTTGTACGGCTTCACGTAATCCCGGATATCGCCGTATACGTCCCGAATGCGTTCATACGTCCAGGCTACCGGTTCGATGGGAGCACCGAGCCTTATGCCAATGTTCATGCCGATGAATCCCGCATATACCGTCTCTACATAATGTTTAGGTATCATTTGCTCTCCCTCCTGTTTCAACCATTCTTATACATCCGCTGAGTTCCAATGGCTTGCAAAAAACTATGGACTCACAATATTCTTCCGAGATTCATTGATGCGAAGATCCTCCTCGATGATCTTCGCGGCAATGCCGCTGAACCGGTCGGCGATGGCGCACAGGTCCAAACGATTTACCTTATTCAGATGTTCGATATCCTCCTTGCGGATGACCTCGCTGCCATACATGGCGCCCAGGATCACCCCGGCCATGACGCCGATCGAGTCCGTATCGCGCCCGGAATTAACCCCGTCCAGGATCGAACGGTAGTACTCTCCGTCATTGAGCACGATGAACGCCAGTGCCATCGGCAGCTCTTCAATCGACCATAGGCGGCTTGGCGTATAATGGTTGCTCGGGATGCCGACCTTGTCGATATGGCGGCTCACGTCGTCGCCCATCGGCGAATATTTAACCATGATCGCTTGCAATACCTCGATCACTTTGTCCATGTCATCCCGCTCCTGCCGCAGATCGCGCGCGGCTTGCGTCATCTCCACAATGGCAGCTTTCGTGCCGTCTTTCGCCAGGCTGATGGCGGTGCGGACAATATCGTCCACACTCACCCCTGGCTCAAAGGCCTTCGCCACGCAAGCGGCGAGCACGCCCGCGGCTTCCAGGCCGTAGCTGCTCTGATGACCCATCGCAAACAGGATGGCTTCATCATAAGCTGCTTTGGGATTGCCCGCATTAACGATCCCGATCGGGGCGATGTACATCGCCGCCCCGCAGTTCACCATATTTCCGATGCCGCCTTCTCTCGGATCGCAATTGGCCAGCACATGACGCATGAAGATGTATTTTTCCGGATAGAACAATCGGTCAATTATCAACGTTTCCTCATTCAGCTCAGGGACAAACGTCTTGCGGAACGCAATCTCCTTCACGAACTCGTTGCCCATATCATAGGCATCCAGATGCCTGCCCTCGGTAAGATACACGTTCATGAGCGCAATGGTCATCAGCGTATCGTCCGTGACAATGCCATCGCCCCTTACCCGGCCAAGCCGGACGTCGGGGGGCAGGTCCATCTTATGCCATCTTGTCATGAGGGATTCCACGCGTCCGTACTTGGACTTGATCTCCCCGTACGTCAATTTCTCGATTGGAGCTCCCATTGCGTCTCCGAGCGCGGTGGATATCACCACGCCCCTCACCCGGTCACGAAACGAAGTCATAGTTATAGGCTCCTTACTTGATGTTGTCGTTGGCGTATTTCGTTATCTCTGCTCCGCCTGCAGCATTCCAGGCTTCAACGAATTGGTCGAATTGGGACAAGTCCTTCTTGCCTGTAATAAAGTCCGTCGAATATTCCTTGTACAGATTGTTCATCGCATCCCAGTTCGCAATGAATTGCTCAGGGATGATGAAATTATTGTCTTCCGTGTAGAAATCGCCAGCCATTTTCAACGATTCGGTTCCAGGCTCACCCAAAAGCGGCGTTTTCAAAGGCGTCTCGGATTGGATCTCGGTCGGCTCCCAAAAACGCGCATACCATTCGCTGTAGTATTTCTCGTTCAGCTCGATCTTGCCGTCAACGACCTTATAATGCTCGTCTTCGAAACCGAGACGGTCCAGCATTTGCCCCTTCGGACTTGCAAGGTAATCAAAGACCTTGAACGCCACGTCTTTATGCGGAGACTGGGAAGAGATCGCAAGTCCTCTGGATTCCTTCGTCACGTCGGTTGCCCCGAAGCCCTGAGCTTCACCCTTGGCAGGCGGCAGCACGATCAGGTTAGCGTCATCTCCGCCGAGCTCCTGCATTCTTCCGTCGTACAAATCGATGATTTTGCCGGCTGTGCCCGTAATAACGGCAGCTTCTCCTTTATAGAAGGCATCTTCCTTCGTATCCCACTGCTTCGTAATGAATTGCGGGTCGAGCAGCCCTTCCTTGTAAAGCTTGTTGTAGAACGTCAGCTTTTCTTTTTCCTTCTGGGAAACCTTGGAGTATTCATAAGTGCCGTCGTCCTTCTTAAGCCAGGTCGTATCCAAACCGAAAGCCGTATTGAAAATGAAATTGATCTCGGCAATATCGCCTGCTGCCGTCAGCGCGTAACTCGGCTTGCCTTCACCCGGCTTCTTCTCCACCAATTCCTTGAAGAAGGCGTAATAATTGTCGACGGTCGGATTCTCCATCAAGGCTTTAGAGCTCTCCATGGCATTAAACCAGTCGGCCCGGATGACCGGGGTCTTCGGTGCGAGCGGTTTGATCCACAGCAGATACGGATAGCTTGCCATCCGCGTTTGGTTATGCGGCTCGATGATATCTTTAATGTAAGTGGATTTTTCAATGTAAGGCGTCAGATCCTCCAGCAGGCCTTGTTCGGCAATTTGCTGGTCGCCGCCTTGGAAGTAGATAATATCCGGAATGGTTCCGCCCAACAGCAGCAGATTCAGGTTCTCGGCATAACTGCCCTGTGCCAGATCCACAAGCTCGAATTTCACGTTCAAGCCTTCGTCTTCGGCCAGGGATTTCTCCAAGGTCTCGAAGAATTTAACGGAAACGGGATTCGCCGTTCCTTCATCCTTGTACACGATCTTCAGCGTAACCGGATCACCGCTTCCTTCAGGCTGCGCGGTCCCGGGCTCGGTCTGGCCCGCTCCCGGCGTCTTCGAATTCGATGTACATGCCGACATGACCATAACCAGCATGGCAACGATTAATAACAGGCTTAATTTTTTCATGTTCATCTTTCTCCCCTTTTTTGAATTTGAACATTCATGCCTTAAGTTAAGCTGCCTTCCTTAGCTTAATCCTTGACTCCGCCCTCCAGTTCGCCTTTGGCGTAATATTTCAAAATGAACGGATATAGGAATAACAGCGGCACAATCGCAATCATGATCGTACCTGCCTGCAGGGAAGCGAAATCAAAATTGATCGAGCTGTCGAACATGTTCTGGTTCCCGATCAGGGACGTATTGTCCTTACGGACAACAAACTGTCTGAGCACGACCTGCAGCGGCCATTTGGTCGGGTCCGAAATATAGAGCGTCGCCCGGAAATATTCATTCCAGTGATACACCCCGTAGAACAAGCCCAAGGTCGCCAGCCCCGGTTTGGAGAGCGGCAGGATGATGCGGCTGTACAAGCGGAAATGGCCTGCGCCGTCGATTCGGGATGCCTCCAGAATCTCCTCCGGAATGTCCTGAATGAACCGCATGAGAATAAAGAGATAGTATACGTTGATCGCTTTATACAGGATCAGCGAAGTTAACGTATTCATCAGTCCGAGATCCTTCACGAGCAGGTATTCGGGAATCATGCCCGGCTCGAATACCATAATGACGATCAGGAAAAACAACACGACCTTTTTCCCGATAAACTCGGTTCGGGCCAGCACGTACGCTGCCATGGAGGTCAGCAGCAGATTCAGGAATGTGCCTGCCACGGTAATCCATACCGAATTCAGAATACTGCCCGTGATCAAGGGATTGGACAACAACAGCTGGTAGTTGATCGTTGAGAATCCCTTCGGTATGATGTCCAGACCGCCCATCAGATGGGCTTTGCCGGGGTCGGTCAGAGACAGCGCCAGCAGATTCAGGAGAGGAACCAAGACCATGAGCGTAAATACAAACAACATCAGATAAATGACGATTTTGGAAATTTCAAGCCGTCTCATCGTAAATCCCTCCTTTACCAGACGCCCTTGCCCGAGAAGCGCTTCGATATGAAATGCGTGCCCAGGATGAGAATAATGCCGATCACGCCCTTGAACAGGCTCGCTGCGGTTGCATAAGCAAACTGCCCGTTTCCGATACCGATCCGGTACACATACGTGTCCAGAATATCGACCACGCTGATGATGGAATCGTTCATAAAGTTAAACACCTGATCGAAACCAGCATTCATGAAGAAGCCCAGATTCAGAATGAAGACGGTTACAACTGTGCTGTATAAATGAGGAAGCGTGATGTACCTCATCTGCTGCAGCCGGGTCGCCCCGTCGATCTTGGCTGCTTCATACAATCCTGGGCTGATCTTCATGATGGCTGCCAGATAAATGATGGAATCCCAACCCGCGCTTCGCCAGATTTCGGAGAATACGAGCACCCAGCGGATATGCTCCTTGCTGGTCATGTAATCCACGGATGGCAGTTGAAAGAAATTCGCAATCAGATTGACTCCGCCTTCGGCTGGGTTCAAGAGACTGATCCAGATCCCGGCAATCACGACCCACGACAGGAAATGCGGCAGATAAACCACGGATTGCACATATTTGCGGTATTTCGAGCTCCGAACTTCATTAATCAAAAGCGACAGCATGATCGGAATCGGGAACACGAATACGATTTTCATCAAACTGATGATGATGGTATTCTGCAGCACGCTCGTGAAGGCGGGAGAGCTGAACAATGTCTTGAAGTGCTTCCACCCGACCCACACATGATCCCCAAGAATCCGGTAATCCTGAAAGGCGAGTTTCATGCCGTACAGCGGAATGATGTGAAAAACAAAAAAGTAGAGCAGAGGCAGCGACAGCATCGCGTATAATACCCAATCCTGCCTTAAGCGTCTTAACACCTTCATGGGTTACCCCTCCTCCCCGTGTTCGATGGATAACTTCATGAGGGGAGCATGCTGCTGGGCACCGTACACGTCGCGGTCGCCGACGCTGCCCGACGATATGTCCCGCGACATCGTGATCTTGAAACCCAGCGCCTGGTCGAAAAACACCAGATGATGAATCTGCTCCTCCCGTATCTGATACAGCTCGCATATGGTCCGTTTCGATATGATGCCGGACTGTTTCACTCTGTCATATTGCTCCTTGGAATCAAACAACACGTCTAATGTAATTTCGAAGGGGCCCGAGTTTTTGCTTCGCAGCACCTTCGCCAAATCGCCGAGTTGAGTCATGGTTTGATCCTCCTTATCGATGCTCTATACGAAAAGCATTATTTTTCATTTCCATCAGGTGGTAGACGGAGAATTCATACACAGGACCGAACTCGATGTCGCTTGGCGCGAACGGAAACGCGAGATTTCCTGCCGTTGATTTCCGGCCTTCGTAGCCGTAGTGCAGGAAAGTGGAACGCACCGTCGCGCAGATGCTGTTTGCCAACTCCTGCGTCTTGGCCACCACTTCGAACATGACGCCGATCTCGTGCCCGTCGAACGACTCGGGCTCCTTGCTTCCGAGTACGCCGTTCTTGCCGTAGTTGTAGAATTGAATCCGATAATCCGATTCCGGAATTTCCCGGTAATATTCCCGCGCCTGGTTGCGCACATAATCTTCAACCTCTTCGAGCTTCCCGATGAGGATTGGGTCCCGGATCCCGGCGACCACGAAGGTTCGATACGCGACGCGCCTTGCGCCTTCCAGTTTGATGAAATATTTCTCCGCCGGAAGGTACCTGCTGCCCGTCACGCGAACGACGCCTTTCTCCACTTCCTCGAATCGACAGTTCTCCAAATCAAGCGTAAATCCGGGACCATGCAGAATATACGGATGTTCCTTCTCATAGAAGGTATGGGCGGCAACGCTGGTCGGGCTGCACGTCCGGTTCGGGTTAAGCGATTGAACGGTAAACGAATCATCGCTTATCGTGCCAAGAATGCTATCCTTGGTTGTGCCAGGTTCGGCGCATAGTGCGCCGCATTCCAATATTTTTCCCAGATGATAGGATAGCCCCGGGTCCTTGCCATGATAGATCCCGATCGCCGCGAATGGGGACGGATCATAAGCCCGGCCGCATACGATAATGTCTCCGCCTTGTTTAAGCGCTTCCACAATAGGTTCGTGTCCCATCTGAGCAACGATGCTGTTCGTGGAATCAATTCGCTCCCGGGTCAGTGGCGGTATGTTCGGGCTCAGTCCCTTGATTCTTCCTTCTTCGCTTGCCAGATGGATTTCCTCCTGCGTAAAATCCGCCCAGATAACGGACACTTTGGCCTGAAGACCCCGCTCATCCAAAATCTCATCAATGATATCCAGCGTCCAGTTCACATGGGTCCTTGCTCCCGAGCCGCCGGCCGATCCGATGATAATCGGAATTTTCCGAGGCAAACCCTGGGTGATCATGATGTCCAAGTCTTTCTTAACCGCGCGCTTGCTGACGATCGAAACGCCGGCGCCCAGCTTATGCGGTCCGCCATCCGTAGATCCTGCATCCACGACGATGCCGTGCAGTTCAAAGTCCATTCCGTTCATAAAGGATTGTTCAGGAAAGCCATATCCCAGCATGCCGCAGGGTGATAGAATTCGAATGTCTGTATTCATCTGCAGTCCCTCTCTACCCACATATTCACCCATGACCATTGGATAATTGGATTATCCAATTTGTGCTAAAAGGGGTGCATTTTCCCCCTCTTAAACATGAATGTGGTTTTTCTGTATGTTTTCTTTAACCCGGCTAAGATGGTTCAGCAAAGCCAACTTCGCTTTTACCGGATCCCGTTCCTTAATGGCTTGCATAATAAGTAAATGTTCTTCGTAGACCTCGCTCTTTCGCCCCGGTATCTGCGCTGTTTTGCTCAGCGTCCGCTGAAGCAAATCCATATGCAGTTCAATCATATTGACAAGGACCACGTTATGCGTGGCTTTGGCGATCGACAGGTGAAATGCCTGATCCGGCTTCGAGCGATCCTCCGCGTTCTGATCGATCTGTCCCCATGTCGCGAAGGCGGCCTCAATCTCGGCAATATCCTCATCGGTTGCGCGCTTTGCCGCCAGCTCCACGATTCCCGTCTCGAACAATTCCCGCGCCTCTAACAACTCGATGATGGTAGCGCGTTCAATGTTGTCCAGAATACGGCTGCGATCCTCGGCAACGTCCAGTGCCTTGCTCAGGAAACGTCCGCCGCCCGGTCTGGCTTCAATCAATCCTTCGCGCTCCAGAATACGAAAGGCTTCCCGCAATGTTCCGCGGCTAATGCCGAAGGACTGGGCCAACTCCCGTTCTGTCGGCAGGACATCACCCGGAGCCAGATTCCCTTCCAGAATCAGATTCTTGATCTGTTCGATAACATCCTCGTACACCCGATGATATTTAATCTTCTTAATGGTCATATGACTACCCTCTCTATCCCTACTTGCGCAAACGATAATTGGGTGATCCAATTAACCGCACGTTTAGCATAAACGCATCTGAATAGGCTGTCAAGCATTAAAATAGCGCTTTCATCGATAGAATTACGGTAGTTTTGACCTATAAGGCAGTAAAAACCGGATAATTGGGTCACCCAATCATCCGATCTTTTGGACGCTTGAGTGCCTCGAGATGGTGATCCATGGGACATAATAAATAACCCCGCTGTGGACGAAAATCCATGACAGGGTTTGTGCTCTTAGACTTCAAATTTATGACTGCAATCTCCGTTTGGTCCGTTGCCATCTTATATAACCATATAAGCCGCCCAATAGTACGAAGCCTCCGATCGCTGCTGCTGTTTGCCACCCGCTGCTCCGCTCCATCATTCCAAACGTTACCTGGGTCTGCAGGGTTTCTATCCGTTCATATTGCTTGGCCAGATCCAGATCCTGCGCATGTCTCTGTGTTAGCACCATCCCTTGCAGCATCATAAATGCAAAATATCCTATATATATCGCTGCGGCAAACAGCACGGATTCCATCGCCAGACGTTTACGCGTCAATATGATCCCCACCTCTCTCGTTCTAGTTTTCTAACCAATACCACCGTCTTTATATCCATTTCACAATCTCACTGATGACATAAGCCGCCGGAATGATCACGAGCTGGGCCAGCATCGTTCCGAAAAACCGCGAAACCATCAGCATCGTATACACCTTGCCCAGCTGTTCCCTCGCTTCCTCATTGCGGGTGGCTTTGTCCGTAATCAAACCAAGCTGGGGATCGATAAATATCGTTAAGATAATCGTTGCAATCCCGTTGATCAGTCCGGACGCTTGGGAGGCCATGGTGCTGTACTGGGGCACGAGATGTGCGGCATACAGGGATGCCAGGACACCCACCGTGTAAAAAGCCGTAACCACGATATTCAGCAAAATGAACCGTTTAGGTACGCCTAAGTAGCGAAACTGGCTCCACTTCAAATTCGGCTTCCTGATGTAATGCCGTGTATTCTTGAGCTGCCCAATGGTCACGCTCGATACAAGCTTCGGGATGGATCCGGCAACCTCCAGTTTACTGATAATGCGGCTGAACAGATTGACGAAGGTAGGAAACAATGCGATCGCGACAATCGTACCGATGGATGCGGCCAGCAATATCGCCCTGAAATAGGTGAGCACGTCAAACGAAGGATCCACTTTTGCATAATCTACGAATTTGCCCGTCAGCGGAGCTTGAACCAGGTTGGACGTTCGGGAAACCAGCACAATGATTCCGGTCAAGGATAACGCCACCGCAATTTTGTTCAACTTCACTCCGGCATATCTCGCAGAGTATGACAACGTCTCCGCCGTATGAATAATCATCGTCAGGACAAACACAACGATCAAGCTCTGTATCATAGAGGGTTCCTCCCCACCTGAGGTGCAGGCTAAGTCGTACCATATCATGTCATCGATTGAATCTGCAGTCTGTTTCTCCCTATATGTCTATCGCATTTACGGCCGGATTAGTACGTGCCCTCCCTGTTCTTGAAGCATGAATGCCGTCCGGTCATAGATCTGCTGCAATTGCTGCCGAGTGATCAGGCTTGCGTTATGTTCAAACGTCACATGGAACCGTGAATTACGGGCGGCAACGTATTGCAAATAGGCGTAGGCTTCTCCATAGTCCGCATCATGATCATGCTCCGGCAGCACCGGCAGATGATGCGTGAACTTGTCATTCTCGTATAATACGTTACTGTAATGGACCAAATAAATCCGGGACGCCATCCGATCGAGAAACGGGTATGGGTCAAAACCTTGAAAGGCCCTGCGAGCTATATCAAGCCTGGCCGTATCCAGCACAAACCCGATGTCGGGATAAGCATGAAAGCTATCGATCAGCACATCCCCGTAATCTCCAAAGAAATCATGCTCTAGCACGATGCGCTGCCCATAGCGAAGCTGGAGTTCACAGAGAAACTCGAATAACCGCTTCGACATTTCCCGGAATTTTCCTTTGCCCAATTGGTTGTAATTGTAACGATCCTCGGGGCCAGGAAGTCTCGGGTACGGCGTGAAAGGCTCCTGAAAGACCGGATAAAACGGATAATGAAAGAGCATATAATCTGCCCCCACACTGGAGGCTAACTGAACCTCTGCCGAGATTTGTTCAAGCGCTTCCCGAAAGACCTCGGGTTCGGGTGCATTGACTTGAGGCAACCGATATCCCGCTTCACGAAGAATCGGGGCATGAACACCGAACGCGATTCGCTGGTTACTGCAAAAATCGCTAACCTCAACCAACGCCTCCCGATTCGGAAAGCCGCATATTTCCATCCCGCTAATATGCTTATCCGCAAGCCGTTCCCATCGATCTTCCGTAAACTGATCCCACATGCCTATCTGTAAACGGCGCTGAGTCATGTGCTCAGCTTCTTTCGAATAAGACGAATTTGCCCGCGATGGTTGATCTCGTCCTCAAAGACGTGGAACCACATAAAATAGTAATTTGCTTGCTTGTTATACCAGAATGGCTGCTCGATATAAAGCCATTCATCCGTAACCGACCGGAACAAGTCGAAGGTCCGGTTTCGGACTTCGTTTAACCGCTCGATATAATAATCGAGGTCATGGCCTCGTATTGCGGCTCTGCCTTCATCGCCCAGATTGAGGGCGGGCCCCCATTTCCGCAGCTCATCCTGGCTTAATTCGCGCTCTTCGAACGTGCTGGCCTGATAGGCATATTCCACGGCGGCAGCATGCAGCAGCAATGCACCGATCGAATTCCCCCCTTTTTCTGCGACGAAATCGAGCTGCTCCATGGTTAAACCCTTGACCTCTTGCAGCGTCGTGAACCTGGCATAATTCATCATCGACAGCAAGCGGCTAATATCCGGTGAATAACCGGGAAGGTCCGCGATGAGCAAATGCGGGTCATTCTGAAACATGTCCATCACCTTCGTTTCTTGGTTCTATGTACTTTCCTTACCGGGGCCGGCACGGAAATCACAACTCAGCCTGCCTTTATTCGCCCAAACCTATTTTAACATTATTTCCCTCCCGCGTATCCCGTTTCCTTCAGCAGATCACAATGTACATCGTTCAACGCACTCGCGTGGTGATATGCAAGAGGATAACGAAACGTGGGCCTCCTCCGGAACGGAGGAACCATGCATTAGTTTAAACTGCTGCTGCATCGATAATAATGGAACTAGAGGGTCTATGTCCGAAACTTGTCGCCTGAACAGGGGGATTCACATGTGGAAAATGGTGCTTTCCTACATTCCGGATTGGAAGGTTTTTATGCAAGGTTTTATCGCTTTTTTGGTTCCATATATCATCTCAAGGTTCTTTAAATGGGTTCATCACTCAAAGGAAGACTGAGGAAATGGCAGGTATCCACAATGAAACAACATGACCATGAAAATAACAAAACATTGGATCCCGCTCAAAGCTTACGAGAGCGTTTTACGGGAAAATTCGCCTTGGATCTTGAACTGGTGAGAAACGAGATCGGCCATAACTCGGATGTGCGCATTAGGGAGTTTTACATTGGAGGCACTGGCATTTGTGCGGCCATCATATTCGTAGACGGATTGTCGGATAAAGAACTCATCGACAAACACATTATGAATTCGCTTATGGCGAGTTTCTTCGAAAAAAATGATCAGGATCCATCCCTTGTGCAAGGAGTCATCTCAAAAGAGTTTATTAAAAATCAAGTTCTTACCATTAGTGAAGTAACAGAAGCGCTTCATGTTCATGATTTGGTGTCCAAAATATTGACAGGTTCGACTGCACTGTTAGTGGATGGCGTGCAGAATGTGCTCATACTCGGTACAACCAAAGGGAAATCGCGCAATGTTGAAGAACCGTCATCGGAGCCATTGGTTCGAGGTCCGCGGTTAGGTTTCACGGAATCGTTAAGTGATAATACCGCCCTTTTACGACAGCATGGAGACAACACCAACTTATCCATCATCAAGTTTCAAGTAGGAGAACGTTCAAAAAAAGAACTTGTCATCGCCTATATCAAAGATATGGCGGATCCTGCCTTGGTGGAAGAGGTGCAGGAAAGAATCAAAAAAATCAATATAGATGATGTACCGGAATCAGGCTATGTGGAGCAGCTCATCGAGGATAATTATCTCAGTCCTTTTACACAAGTACAGAATACGGAACGTCCCGACCGTGTTTATAGTGCCTTGATGGAAGGACGAGTTGCCATCTTGTTGGATGGGACGCCTTTCGCTTTAATCGTTCCGGTTTCATTAAGTATGATGCTGCACTCACCAGAAGACTATTATGATCGCTGGTTGCCGAGTTTTCTCATTCGCCTATTACGTTATTTCGCGGCCCTTATATCGCTTTTTGGTCCCTCCTTGTATATTTCGTTTGTCTCGTTTCACCAAGGGCTGATCCCTACTAAACTGGCCTTATCCATCATGGGCACGAGGGAAGGCGTACCGTTTCCCGCCATAATCGAAGCCCTGATCATGGAAGTGGCCATCGAGATTCTGCGTGAGGGTGGTTTGCGATTGCCTAAACCTATTGGTCCGGCCATGGGTATCGTTGGCGGATTAGTCATAGGGGAAGCAGCCGTACAAGCGGGGATTGTCAGTCCCATTATGGTGATCGTGGTGGCATTGACTGCCATTTCTTCGTTTGCCGTCCCTCAATACAGCGCTGGAATTACGTTTCGCATGCTTCGATTTGTAGCCATGTTTTTCGCTGCTGTCTATGGATTGTACGGGGTCGTTCTGTTTTTCCTTTTCCTTTGCAGCCATTTAGTAAGGTTGAAGAGTTTCGGTGTTCCCTTTATCACTCCGGTCGTTCCTTATCGAGTAAGTGATTGGAAAGACTTTATGATTCGAATGCCGCTTCTGAAGATGAAACGCTTTCGGAAGGCGATACATAAGAAAGATTCCATCCGCTAAGGATAGCTCTTTATGAAAGGAAATAAAACAACATGATGGGTAGTTCAAAGGGCCAAATTACGAATTTGCAGGCAGCGGTTATCCTCGTCAATTATATTCTTGCAGCCGGGATCCTCACCCTCCCCCGCACTTCCGTGGAGAAGGTGCAAACACCCGATGTGTGGATCACCGTTATTTTGGGCGGGCTCATCGCCATGCTCGTAGGGCTGATCATCGTGAAATTAAACCAGCGATACCCCGAAAAAACCTTCTATCAATACAGCCAAGAAATTGTAGGAAAATGGATGGGCGGGTTCCTCAGTTTACTTATTATCGGTTACTTTTTTACACTTTCTGCATATGAAGTCAGAACGATGGCAGAAGTAACCGGCCTTTTTTTGCTGGAAGGTACCCCCACCTGGGCCATCATCCTTCCTTTTATGTGGATAGGTCTTTATCTGATCATAGGAGGAATAAACACGATCGCCCGTTTGTTCGAAATCATATTCCCTATTACCATCGTCATTTTTTTACTGGTTGCCTTTTTGAGTTTAGGCATATTTGAGCTGGATAATCTCCGTCCCGTGTTAGGATTGGGAATTGTCCCCATGCTAAAGGGAATAAAGACAACCGCTCTCGCTTTTTTAGGTTCTGAAATTATGCTGCTCCTTGTTGCGTTTATGAAACAGCCGGACAAAGCCGTAAAAGTCGTTCTAGTTGGCGTATTCATCCCTTTGCTCTTTTACGTCATCACCGTTGTTATGGTCATCGGAGCCCTATCGATCGATGGGGTGGTCACGAGTACATGGCCTACGCTGGAGCTTATGCGAAGTTTTGAGATCCCCGGTTTGATCTTTGAACGGTTTGAATCTTTCTTGCTTGTCATATGGATTATGCAAATATTCACGACCTTTACCATTACCTACTATGCGGCTGCTCTAGGGCTGGCCCAACTCTTCAAAAAAAAGATTCACCCATTTGTATATGGCTTGGTTCCGATTATTTACGTCATTGCCATGGTTCCAAAAAATATCAATGACCTATTTAAACTTGGGGATATGGTCGGCAATGTCGCGTTAGTATTATTTACCGTACTGCCGGTCATCTTACTTCTAGTATCGAGCGTGAGAGGTGGAAAAGCTTGAAGCACATGACGATACGAACCCTCTTCAGTGCGCTGTTGGTCCTTACGCTCCTACCGCTTACTGGATGCTGGAGCAATAAAGAAATTGAAGATTTGGGCCTCATTGTAGGTACTTCGTTGGATTTGGAAAAACAGGAGGAGTCTCGGGAAGAGTCTGCGGGACGAGCAGGGGGGCCTCCTCGCCGGGATCGAATTACGATAACCAATCAATTTGTCACCGCAGAGACAACAGGCAAAGGCACAAAAACCGGTTCTTCACCACAAAAAGCTTATAACAACGTTTCCGAAACAGGAGATACGATCCTGCCGACCTTACGCAATATGGTTTTAAGAATCGAAAAGCACGCATTTGCCGAGCATTCCAAAGTGATTATTGTTGGCGAGGATCTTGCACGCACCTTGGATCTGCAAAAGATCTTGGATTTTTTTATCAGGGAACAGGAGATGAGGCCAAGCGGACTCCTTCTCATCGCTCAGAACCGTGCGAGCAAAACGCTAGAATCGAAAAAGCCGATGGAAATTCCAGCGTTTAAACTCGTTGAAATGACACATGGTCACGAAAGAACCACCAAGATTTTACCCCCGACTACACTGACCAAGATTGAGGGGAAGCTGCATTCAGGGACCAGCTTTCTTTTGCAAAATGTCGTCTCGTCGTCGAATGGAGACATAAAATTTTCAGGAGCTGCCGTCATTGAAGGGAAAACGAAAAAACTACGCGGTTTTTTGAATGAACAGGAAATCGAAGGCTTAACGTGGATAACCGGAAAGGGGAAAGGCGGTTTGGTTAAAAGCGTGGATAAAAAGACGGGCCAGCCTATTATATACGAAATATTGTCTATGAAAAGTAAAATTAAACCTCATGTTGATGGAAACGACATCTCGTTTAATATAGAAATTGAGTCTGAAGGAAGAATCGCCGAGCATTGGGTGGTTTCGGAGAAAACTATGGAAACTGAGTTTTTGAAAAGAACGGAAAAAGCGATTGAAAAAGAGGTTGAGCGTTTGGTAAAGAATGCACTCGATAAAATTCAACATGAATACAAAACAGACGTTTCCGGTTTCGGAAACAAATTGAGAATCAAGTATCCTCATATATGGAAGACAGCCAAAAAAGATTGGGATCAAACCTTTAGCGAGGTTCCGATCAAGCATGAGGTCAAAATAACGATCAAAGATTATGGGACGTCCGATGAATGAGTCCGCTGTATATTCTTCTTCATCCCAATGGTGAATCGCCGAAAGCCCAGTTTCTCGTAATAGGGTTCCAGACCTTCCTCACACATTAGTTGCGGGAAGACCCGGGACTTCTCGCAATGTTCAACCAATCGATGAAGAATCTGTCGGCCAATCCCTCTGGACTGATAATCCGGATGTACGCCTAATCCGCATATAACGCCTGTGATCACCCCGTCGGAAATCACGCGTCCCATGCCCACTAATTTCTGTCCTTCATACGCATAGACGGCATACCAGCTATGCAAGCACATCGTTTTCAATTCGGTAACGGACAGATGAATAGAGTTCCAACCAAGCGAAGCGTACAGAGCCTCCAGTTGCTGAAAATCCTCTGGGGGCTCTGAGGTATAGAACACAGTTTGTTTCATACAATCACCATCCTTTAGGATATGGTTACCGGGTATGCCATCACGCTCATTAAAGCATTCTCCGCCTGAGTGGAATCGAGGCGGCTGTATTGAACGAACACAGGTGCACTGCTTATAACTTCCATGGCATAGGGAATACCCGAAGGAATGCCTTTCCCTTCGTCCGTTTGAAGCGAGCTGGTCCGTATGTGCTTGGTTCTTCTTGCTTGCACGATGGTTTCCATTCCCAGCAATGGATCTCGATCCTCGAAGTAAGCATGAATCGTAACCACTACGTCCTGCTCGGTTAAGTTCAAAACACAGACGGATTCATGACTGGTTAGTTCTCCGCTGCTTTCGGGAGGGATATACCCGTCGGGAATAATCCATTGTTGTTCACCTTTTGACATGCGTTTCGCTCCTCGCTCGTATGATTTAGGGTGTTTTGAATAGATTCGCTGCGGGCGCCGAAGTTCCTCTTTTTCAGGAAGGGACCCGGCATGTTACCGCAGAAACAGGGACAACGGCTGGAGTCCAAGATTCTTCAAAGCCCCAACCACCATATCGGCCAATTGGGCCGCTCCGCGCTGTTGAAAATGGGTATTGTCCATTACGCCCTGCGGGAAACGAAGAAATTCCCCCGGCCTTCCCCACATAAACACGGATTTGGTCCCTTCCGGACCCAACCGGTTAAAATACTCCAGACTCAGCGCCGCCAAATCGACCAAGGGCACCTGCTCCTCCGCGGCCAGCTCCCGAACGGCCGTAATATAATCGCCATGCGTGTCCTCCAGCCTTCCCTTACCATCAAAATAGCGGCGGTGAACAGGGGTAACCAGGATCGGAGTCGCCTGTTTCTCCAGGCAAACGTCCACGTACCGTCTTAAAAACTCCCTGTATGTCGAGTTAGGTTCCGTATACCTTCCCTCGTCGCGCTTCTGATCGTTATGGCCAAACTGAATCAGCATATAATCATGGGGTTTCATCTTCTCCCGGATTTGCTCCAGGATTCCCTCCGCAATAAAGCTCTTGGAGCTTCGGCCGGAACGTGCATAATTGCTCACGGCCGCATCCGCTTTTATGAATGCGGGCAGCATTTGCCCCCACCCGGCATAGGGATATCCGTCCGCAGGCTGGTTTGTTACCGTCGAATCCCCAGCCAGAAACACCTGGCACGCATGCGGTGCAGGCAGCACTTCCAGTGCGTTAATTCGGGGAGCCCGCCCAGAAAAGTACAATACGATTTTGCCTTGAACCGCTGGCACCGTCATACTGTAACGTTCAAAGTGGCCTGCCGGGATGAGTTTCCCATCCAGCAGCATCTGCCCTTCCGTCCCCCGAATGGAGGTTTCCGTATCAAACCAGGCATCGCCCATCAACAAATGCAAAGTGTACAGGCCATCCGCCACATCGACCTGATACGCAGCATTCAGCGGTATGATAAAATCACCCGTTAATACCACTTCCCCCGCCCGATTCGCGGGGGAGACATTGGATAGGGAATGGAATCCGTAGCCAAGCTCAGGACTATATAAGGTCTCAGCGGTTATTTTGATATGTTCATGGCCTGGCGCTTCCGTACCGAAATCGAATTTATACATGTTTTGCAACGAACTTCACCTCTCCCGGTCGAATTTCATCTAAGTCCATTATGGAACGGTAACCGCCGAACATACATTCAAATAACCGTCCTCCATGTTCAAATAACCGACTAATTAAAGAAGCGCCGCCCCGATTATCCCGGGTGTCGGAATAACCTCGCACGTATTGACAGCGTTTACAACCCGGTACATAATGTGTACACAACATTTTAGGACCAGCGCAAGGAGACGTTGCCGTGCAAAAATGGATGACGATCTATAAAAATATGAAAATCAAAAATAAGCTTTCCCTTCTTATCAGCCTAATCGTTGCCATGGCATTTGCGTTCGCCGTCATCGTCCAGCAGTATGCCTTCTCCATCTACGACGAGCAGCTGTACCTCAAATCATCCCAAGTCCTTCACCTGTCTTCCTCCGCGATTGAGTCAGAGCTCGAACGGGTCGAACAGCTATCCTTTAATATCATTACGGATACCCAGATCCAGAATATATTGCGTTCCATCGCCGGGAGCGAATCCGATTATGACAGGCTCATCCTCCGGCAGCATTTGGTGGACCGCCTCCTGAATTATGTAGGCTCCGAGCCCATGCTTTACTCTATTCACCTGATCGATTCATATGACCATCAACAGGACGTCGGCAGCGTCGTCCCGATTGATCCTGCCAAGAAGGAACGGATTCTTCAGCTTGCCGGGGACGCGGATGGAGAAGAACGCTGGATATACCCGGACGAAAGTGATCCGGCTCTTCTGCTTTCCCGGGAAATAAGATCCTATTCCGGCACATTATTCGATCTTAACTACTTGGGCACCATCATCATTCGCATCAATATGGACAAAATCGTTCGGAAATCTGCCGGAGGTGAAGGCGACCTGATCGTGACCTCGGGTGCGGATGTGATCTATCCCGCAACGCCGCACTTCGATCCGGCGGTTATTCAATCCTCCCTGTCATCCGGAAACGGGTACCTTACCCGGGAAATCGATGGCCACACCTACTTCATTGCGCATAACCGATCGGGCAACACGGGCTGGACATATATGAATGTCACGCCGTTTAACCAAACCTTCAAGCAAATCATATTCATTAAAGAGCTTGTCATCATCGTTTTCACCGTTATTTTCGCGGTTGCGATTCTGCTCGGCATCAGGTTCAGCCGGGGGCTGACACGTCCTATCGAAAGTCTCATCACCCGGATGAAACTCGCGGAAAAAGGAAACTTTGCGGAAGCCAACGTGCTGCCTCAGGACGCAGCTCCCGTCGCCATGAACGAGCTGGGACTGCTGCATCGCACTTTCCGTCTCATGATCGAGCGAATCAACGCCCTCATTACCGAAAACTATTCAAACCGGCTGTTGATCAAAGAGACCGAGTTTAAAGCGCTGCAAGCGCAAATCAATCCTCACTTTCTGTATAACACGCTGGAATCCGTGAACTGGCTGGCGAAGATGAACAAGCAGTTCCAAATCTCCGACATGGTGCAGGCTTTAGCCTTCCTTCTCCGAAACTCCGTCAGTTTGAAGGAGCCTATTCTGACATTAGGGGAAGAATTGGAGATCGTCCGAAACTACGTCATCATACAAAAATTCCGGTTCGAAGACCGCTTACAATTTACACTGGATGTACAAGAGCAGGATCTGCACCGCAAAATACCCAAGCTGTCCCTTCAGCCCCTGCTCGAAAATGCAATTCATTACGCGCTGGAGCCATCCGTTGACCCTTGTCGAATTACGTTGTCCTGCAAGGAGACGCCTTCCGCATTCTGCATCATCGTCGAGGATGACGGTCCCGGTATGGCGCCGGATACCCTGACGCGGCTGCGAAACGGCGATTTGGCCACCAGCGGCAACGGAATCGGACTGTTAAACATCGAAGAACGGATCAAGCTGGCTTTTGGCGACCATTACGGTTTATCCATCGACAGCGGACCGGGTCTTGGAACCCGCGTGATTCTGTCTTTACCCAAATAACGGAGGGATTCGAATGTACAAAGTACTGCTCGTGGACGATGAACGGATTATTCTGGACGGCATATCTCAGATGGTGGACTGGTCGGCATACCGAACCGAGCTGGCGGGTACCGCCCAGAACGGAATTCAAGCGTATGAAAAAATCGTCAGGGAGAGCCCGGATATCGTCGTTTGCGACATTCGCATGCCCGGGCTCGATGGTCTGGAGCTCGTTGCCAAGACCTACGCCTCCCATCCTCATATCAAATTCGTGCTGCTGTCCGGCTTCGGCGAATTCGAGTATGCCAACCGCGCCATGCAATACGGCGTGAAGCATTACCTGCTGAAGCCGACCGACGAGGACAAGATCGGTGGAGCGCTGAAAGAGGTCATCGACGAGCTGACCCAGGACCGGAACAAGGAAACGTTTGTCCAGGAGATGAAGGACCGGCTCCGGAAGGTGCTGCCCCATGTCAAAGAACAGGTGCTCAAGGAGTTTGTCACCAACAAGACCTATGGGCGCCATGATCTGGAGGAGTACCGGAGCCTGTTCGAATACGATTTCGATCAGCCTGTGCGTCTTCTGCTGTTCCAGCTGGAAGGCTCCGTCGAATTCGAGCATCAATTCGCCGTGAAGAACATCGCCGAGGATCTGCTGGACACGACGCTGCTGAGTACGACGATCGGGCAGCAGGTCCTGGTGCTGATCGAGGACCGTAACGATCAGCAGCGGCTTCATCAGCAGCTCCAGGATATCCGCTGCACTTTTAAACAGTATTACAAAATGGACGTCACGATCGCGATCAGCAATCCCGGGCCTGTTACCCAGGCGCGGAGGCTGTACCGGGATACGCTGCAGTGCCTGAACTACCGGTTCTACCTGGACGAAAGCGGAATGATCACAACCGAGGATACGCTGCACGTCGGCGGTTTGGAAGGAAGCTTCGTCCTTGATGAGGAGCGGCTGTGCATGCCCGTCCGATCCGGCCATCGAAACGAAGCGGAGCTTGCCCTGACCGAGTTCGTTCAGGAACTGAAGCGTGCGCAGCTGAGCATCGAGATGACCAAATCCTATATCATTCAGCAATACGTATCCCTCATCCGGCTGACCGATCCGGACCAGATGCAGGAACGTTACGCACGAATCCCGGAAATCGCCGAGATGAGCACGCTCCAAGCAATTCAAGGCGTACTGGAAGAAACGGTTCGGGAAATCACGCTGCGAAACTTTGAACGGAACAAGGTCCAATACAATGCCATCGTGCGCAAGGTGGTGGAGATCATCGAGAACCAGCTGGGCAACTCGGAGCTTACCCTCAACCTGGTGGCAAACGACATGCTGTATATGAACGCCGACTATCTTGGCAAGCTGTTCAAAAAGGAGACCGGCGAGAAGTTCTCCAATTACGTGATGAAACTTCGGATGAAACGCGCAACCGAAATGATGCTCAGCGATCCCGATATCAAAATTTTTGAAATGGCGGAGCGGCTCGGTTTTGGCGATAATCCTCAATATTTCAGCCAAGTGTTTAAGAAACAGATCGGCTGCACGCCCTCCGAATATATGAAAAAGAGCGATTAACTTGTACGTACATCTCTGCTTTTTAAACAAACTGCACGGTTTTTTTCCTTACTCTTTCCCCTCGAAAACTAGATAATTGGGAATGTAAGCACTAACATTTGAAGCATTGATTTGTGGTCCATCAACAAAGGGGAGGAAATGGAATGAAAAAAATGTTAAACGCGGTCCTGATGTTTTCCCTGATCGGAAGCTTGATCGGCTGTTCGGGCGGCGGCGCTGCTGAACCGCCGGCAAACGGCGGAACCGGAACGGAAACGCCGCCGGCGGCTGCAAGCGATAGCAAGGATCCGGTCAAGCTCCGCATTGCGTGGTGGGGCGGTCAGTCCCGGCATGATTATACCTTGAAGGTCATCGAAATGTATGAGTCCCAGAATCCGCATGTCACCATTGAACCTGAATATGCCCCATTCGATGACTATTGGAAGAAGCTTGCTCCCCAAGCGGTGGCCGGCGGACTTCCGGACATTATCCAAATGGACATCTCCTACCTGAATCAATATGCAGGCCGGAATCAGCTGGCGGATTTGAAGCCGTTCACCGAGAGCGGCGAACTGGATGTCGCGGACGTCAGCGAGAATGCGTTGAGCGGCGGTGAGGTCAACGGCAAGCTGGTTGCCATGAACCTCGGCGTGAACGCACTCCAAACCACGTTTGACGTCGAGACGATGAAGAAGAACGGCATCGATATTCCGTCCAAGGAATGGACCTGGGACGACATGGACAAAATGGGGGCCCAAGCCAAAGAAAAAGGCCTGCAAATCGGAGGTTTTGCTTACCGGCATGACGTCTTCTTCCCGTACTATTTAAGAACCATCGGCCAGAAAATGTACAGCGCTGACGGCAAAACGATCGGGTACAGCGACGACCAGCCCTTTATCGATTACTTCACCCGCTACCAGAAATGGTACGACAACGG
The DNA here is from genome assembly GCF_000204455.1 of Paenibacillus sp. HGF5. Taxonomy (NCBI): domain Bacteria; kingdom Bacillati; phylum Bacillota; class Bacilli; order Caryophanales; family Paenibacillaceae; genus Paenibacillus; species Paenibacillus sp. HGF5. The sequence continues at coordinate 50,630 of NZ_AEXS01000019.1, forward strand.
ATATATCCTGTCTCTCGACAAGGAAGCCCAGAAGAAAGGCGTAGCGGAAGAGGATGAAATCGTCCTTGGCAATTCCATCTCGGGCACCGGCTGGTCCAACCAGTTCCTTGCCGTGGCCAATCTAGTAACCGACCGTTCGCTGGAGCTGAATCCGATGCCGGGTCCCGGAACGAAGGACGGTCTCTTCCTGAAACCTTCGATGTATTTTTCGGTCACCGAAACCTCGAAGCACAAGGAAGAAGCCGCCAAATTCATCAGCTTCTTCATCAACGACATCGAGGCCAACAAGCTGATCAAGGGCGAACGGGGCGTTCCCGTGTCCGCCAAGGTAAAGGAAGCGCTGAAGCCGCTCCTCTCCGAGAACGAAGCCAAAATTTTCGACTATGTCACTTGGGCTGAGGCCAACAGCACGCCAGGAGATCCGCCTAATCCGATCGGTGCGGTAGAGATCGAGAAGCTGCTGCGAGATCTCAGCGAACGCATCCTGTTCAAGAAAATCTCGATCGAAGATGCCGCGGCCGAGTTCCGCAAGGAAGCGAATGCCATCTTGGCCAGATCTCAGCAGCAATAACCAGGATACGGCTAGACAAGGCATCTCCCGCACGTCTTTCCCGTGCAAGAGATGCCTTTTTACATCAGTGACCCCTGCACGGGGCGCAACCAAATCTGAATCGTAGGGGTTGAAAATTATGAAGAGGCTCCGTGAGAACGAGCACATCACCGGTTACGTGTTTTCAGCGCCGTTCGTTCTTGGTTTTCTCATCTTTACCTTATATCCAATCCTGTCGTCCCTGTATTATTCGTTCACCAATTACAATCTGATGGAAGCGCCGAGATGGCTGGGCCTCGGGAATTATGAGCGGTTGTTTCTGGAGGACGACAAGATCGGCAAGTCCTTTCAGGTCACATTCACCTATGTATTCGCCAGCGTTCCCCTGCGCCTCATATTCGCCCTCTTCGTTGCCATGATTCTGAATACCGCAACCAAAGCCGTTGGGCTGTACCGCTCCGCCTTCTACCTGCCTTCCCTCATTGGGGGAAGCGTGGCCGTGGCCATCATGTGGCAGCAGATCTTCGGCGACAAGGGACTCGTGAACTCTGCCCTGTCCCTCTTCGGAATCCATTCCACGACCTCTTGGATCGGGAATCCCAGCACGGCGCTGTGGACGCTCATTGCATTGTCCATCTGGCAGTTCGGCTCTTCGATGATTATTTTTCTGGCCGGCTTGAAAAATATACCGAAGGATTACTACGAAGCCGCCAGCGTGGACGGTGCCAATGCGGTCCATCGCTTTTTCAAGATTACGCTGCCTATGCTCAGTCCGATCATTCTGTTCAATCTGACGCTCCAGACGATCTCGGCGTTCCTGACCTTCACCCCCGCCTACATTATTTCCCGCGGCGAAGGCGGCCCGCTGGATCAAACGCTGCTCTATTCGCTCTATTTATACCGCAAGGCGTTCTCGCATTTTGAAATGGGTTACGCGTCGGCTCTTGCCTGGATCATGCTCATTATCGTCGGTGTCCTGACCTTGCTCATCTTCAGATCATCCACCCGCTGGGTTCATTACGAGTCGAAAGGAGATTGACGGTTATGACCAAATCCAGACGTGTTCTCTACCATACCCTGGTCGGATTATTCGCCCTCGGCATGACCTATCCGATTCTGTGGCTGGTCGCCAGCTCGCTTAAGCCCAATCATGAAATATTCACGACGGCTTACAGCCTGATTCCGAGCCGGCTGGAGTTCTCGAATTATGCTACGGGCTGGAAGGGATTCGCCGGGACCACCTTTGGCACCTTCTTCAAGAACTCGTTCATCATTGTCATCATCTCCACCATCGGGGCCGTCGCCTCCTCGGCGCTTGTCGCCTTCGGATTGGCTCGGACCAAGTTCTTCGGACAGCAGTTCTGGTTCGCCTGCATGATGATTACGATGATGCTGCCCCATGACGTTGTGATCGTCCCGCAATATGTCATGTTCGCCAAATTCGGCTGGCTGTCTTCCTTCAAGCCGTTAATCGTTCCCCAATTCTTCGGCATTCCGTTCTTCATCTTTCTGATCATGCAGTTCATCCGCACGATTCCGAAGGAACTGGACGAAGCCGCCAAGATTGACGGATGCAGCAAGTACGGGATCTTCTTCCGGGTCGTTGTGCCGCTGATCGTGCCCGCTCTCATTACATGTTCGATTTTCTCCTTCTACTGGAGATGGGACGATTTCATCAATCCGCTCATTTATTTGAACAATCCGGAGAAATATCCGGTGTCACTTGCCTTGAAGCTATTCCTGGACGGGGAATCGCTTAATAACTGGGGCGGCATGTTTGCCATGGCTACCTTATCGCTGCTGCCGGTCGTCATCGTCTTCTTTATCTTCCAGAAATACATCGTGGAAGGGATCAGCACGACGGGATTAAAAGGGTAATCCATACACATAGATTCAATTGAATATGAAGGGAGTTTCTCATCATGCCTGCACTTGTATTTGATGATCAACAGATTGAGAATGTCATAGACCGCGTGGTTGACCGGACCTTTCGCATGGATTTCAGCTGGGATTGGCCGGGCGGGGTCGCCTTTTACGGGGTATGCGAAGCCTACAAGGCCACCGGCAAAAAGGAATATCTGGAACAGCTGAAAGCCTGGGTCGACGAAAATATGGAAGAGGGGCTGCCCAAGCTGTCCGTCAACGGCGTCTCCATCGGCCACTCCCTCCTGACGTTGTACGAGGTTTATGAGGATGAGCGGTATATCGAAACGGCGAAGGAAATGGCCGAGTATCTCACGCATGATGCGCTGCGTTTCGGCAATGGCATCTTTCAGCATACGGTGAACTCCGAAACGTATAACTTTCCGGAGCAGGCATGGGTCGATACGATGTTCATGGCAGGCTACTTCCTGCTTCGGATCGGCGTGATGCTGGACCGGGAGGATTACTTCGAGGATGGCTTGAAGCAGTATCACGGCCATGAGGATTGCCTGCAGGATCCCGTCACGAATCTGTATTACCACGGCTGGGACAACATCGCCGGCAACCATATGTCAAGTGTCTTCTGGTGCCGGGGCAATGCCTGGGCCGCCATCACGATGGCTCGTGCCCTGGAGCTTGTGCCGGTCACGCATCCGTCCTTCATGATCATTGAAGGCTCGCTGCGCGACCAGCTCAGCGCCCTGGTCCGGCTGCAGCATGAATCCGGCCTGTGGCATACGATTACGACCGATCCGCAATCCCCGCTGGAAACGTCCGGCTCGGCCGGCATCGCCGCCGCCTTGCTGACCAAAGGACGCATTTATAATAAATACACGCAGAAATCGATTGACGGCATCTTGGCCAAAATCGCCGAGGATGGTACCGTAACGGGTGTCTCCGCGGGAACGGCCGTCATGAAGGACGCCGCAGGGTACAGAGGCGTGCCCGACAAGCGAATTCAAGGCTGGGGCCAAGGATTAGCATTGACCTTTCTTGCGGAAGTGCTGAAGATCAGAAATAACCCTTATTGATTAAATGGGATATAGAAAAGGCAGGATGGAGAGGATCAAGTTCGCCTCTACAGCCTGCCTATAATGATTTTGCACCTTACAAGCGAATGGTATTGATTAATAATGATAAACATGAACCGACTGCACCCGATATACTTTCATCCCATATCATTGGTTTAGTCTCCCTGTCTCCCATCGCTAATCTTCACGATTACGCGTCTACGCTGTTTATTCATTCTCCCCTGTCTCGTCTTCTCCGTTATCCTTAGCTTGATCTTCGGTTTTCTTCGGATGCGGCGTTCCGTCAAGTCCGTAGACTTCGTCATAAGCGTCGAATATCTTCCTCGCAATCGGCGCGGCGCTTTGCGATCCGAAGCCGCCTTCCGGCACAACGACGGCCACCGCCAGCTTCGGGTTATCTCGCGGAGCAAAGGCGATGAAGACGCCGTTATCAATCTTCTGCCACTTTCCATTCACTTTAGCCTCCTGCTCGGAGGTTCCCGTTTTCCGGGCGAAGTCATATTTAAAATCATCAAAGGCTGCGAGACCCTGCGTATTCATCCCCCGCTTAATGGTCTGCCAGTACGTTTTAGGGAATTCGACCTCATTCAGGACCTCGCGCCCGAATTCCTTGACCACGTTGCCATCCTGATCCGTGACTTTGCTGACTAGCTGAGGCTTGACCCGCTTGCCTTCATTCGCCAGCATGACGGTGTATTGAGCAAGCTGTAGAGGGGTGTATTTACCCTGCTGACCGAAGGAAGCGTAGGCTAACGCCGCCAGATTACTTCCCGCTGCTTTTGTATCGGTATAATTTTTCAGTCCTTTATGCTCGTTGGGCAAGCCGCTCCCCGTTACGACGCCAAGACCAAACTTCTCCATATATTCATCCCAGACCGTAACGCCCTTCTCCCCGCCATACTTGCTGACTAGCCTTTTGCCAATCATATCAATCATAAAAGCATTCGAGGATTGCTGAATCGCTAACTGCGGTTTGATGGGTCCGTTTCGATGACCGCTCGAGTTGGAAATTCTCGTTTCGCTTCCTTCCCGACCTATGGTGGCGTACCCTTGATCAGGATAAGTGTCATTAATGCCAAATAACCCCTCATTAAGCCCGATCAGCACCGTCAGCGGTTTAATGACGGAACCGAGAAAAATCATGGACTCAAAGCCGTTTCCCGAGCGACCTGATCCATAGATCGTAATCGTGCCGTTTCCCGACGCGTCCACGACATCCTGCGTAATTTTGCCTCCGCTTTCCCATATATTCGGATCGTAATCCGGCATGCTGGCCATCGCGACCACATGACCGGTATCCACCTCCATGGCCACAGCGTATCCGGTTACGGCATCCTTATGAAGCTTTCCCGATACCGGATGAGTATGGAGATATTGGAGCTGATCCATGATGGCCTGCTCCGTAGCAAGCTGAATGTCTTTATGAATCGTGGTGTGAATATTATGGCCTTTTTCCGGAGCGACCATCGTCGGAACGCCATCCACCATATTCTGCGGATTGATCGGAATACTGAGATACCCGCTCTGACCGCGCAGTTCTTCCTGATACATCCGCTCCAAACCGTCATACCCCACCGATTCTTCCTCCGTGTAGATCATGCCGGGATTATCCTGATCCTTGTTGCTCTGATCGATATCCTCATATACTTTTACGGATTTAGAACCTTTGAACTTCCTTAAGTATCCGATTGTCTGAACGGCCACCGTATCCGGATCATAATGCCTTACATTCTCCTCCACGATCTGGATGCCGGGAAACTTGGCGCGGTTCTCCATGAAATAAGCGATCTCTTCCTTCGTCAGATCGGATTTGATGCGTCTGGGCTCATAACCATGCTGCTTGTTATATTCCAAATCCAGGTCGTCCATCACTTTTTTTACGGTCACCGGTTCCAAGTTCGGATCCCCATATTTGTTAAACGCCTGGACAAGCCGCTTCGCCATCTCCTCCGCTTCCGGCCGGTTTTCTTTTCCTTTGTCCGTCTTCTTGCTGTAATCCTTCATGAGCGTGATATATAAAGAATTTGAAGCCGTTGAGTATGCAAGCTTGGTGCCGGACGCGTCGATGATGGACCCCCGGATCGGCTGCAGCGGGAAATGCTTCTGCTCCCCCCCGGTTTCCTGGCTTGCCAGCTCCGGTCCCTCCACGAACTGTAATATGGCAAGGCGAACGATAATGACGCAAAAGATTAAAAATGCGCTGAAAAAGAAAATATTGATCCGTCCATGGAATTTACGCCTGGTTTCTGATTCATCCGGTACGTCTTTATAAGGTTTAAAGCCGATCACATTGTCTACGCTCCTTTGTTATATGGTTTAATCCAGCCAAGTCGGCAAATGCGGGTTGTTCTCGAATTCGAATATTCTCTTCAGCTGCTCCCTGGTATTCCGTTCTTCGGATAACGGCGGCAGTTCGTCCTGAGGGAAAAAACCGACCGCGGACGTTTCGGTCCCCACGCCTGCGGCTCCGCCCGTAATGTCGCACTGAATGAACATTTTGTACACGTGGAAGGCCGATGGCGGATGGTTATGAAATTTCTTATCCAATACGGCCAGCAGCCTCCCTGCACGCACGTCGTAGCCGGCCTCTTCCTTCACTTCCTTCACCACGACCTCCGCAGGGGATAAGCCGATGTCCGCCCATCCTCCCGGCAGCGCCCAGGCCCCGTCGGCCTTTTCCTTAACCATCAGCAGCTTTCCGTCTTGAAAAATAACGCCGCGGACATCCACCTTCGGCGTCTGGTATCCGGTTTCACTCGCAAACAGCGTACGGATCTTCTCTTCGCCTGCTTCGGTATACTCCTGCATGATCTGGATGCTAAGCTCCCTCAGCTGCTCAAACCGTTCCTTGTCATAAACGTCCCTCGTATACTCCAGTCCGGCCTGGCTGATGGCCTGCATCTCCTTGGCCCACGCTAACCATTTTATTGTCATAGGTTTCATCCTCTTCAAAGAAACTCATAATATATAACGCCTGCTATCCGTGATTGGTTTATAATGGAAGTGCCTGATTTCAAAATTATAACATATTTTCTAGCAAGTTATGAGACAAAGGATATAAAGGGGGGACAGCTGGACATGAAAAAAATGCGGCCGGTGTTATACATTTTTCTTCTAATCATGGTGTTCGGTACCGGGTACTACATCGGATCCAGATCGGAGAACGTAATACCGATCTCGAAGGAAAATGCCCGCAAAGCCATTCAAACCCTGTGGGTGAAGGCCGCCGAACCTCCGCTGCCCAAGGTAAGCATTGACGGCACCGAGATCCATCTGCAACGTGGCGGTTATTCCTGGTGCAACGGGGATAACTGCGCGACGACCGATGCGGCCCGTCCCAGGCTCGAGGATATGACGCCGGTTGTGGTCCAAGGCGGTGCCGACATTCAATCGACGCCACCCGACGGAATACATGGCTTCACCATCCTCAACCTGACGGATTCAGGTAACGATGGATATACCGTGCCGGCGAAAGCCGGCTCGTACCTGTACGAAATTCACTGCACATGGCCTCTGGATCAAGGAGAAGCCAGCTTTTATTTTGCGGTGACGGTTGAATAGACGTGCTCTGGATCGATTAACCAAGCATTTCCGCATCCGTCTGTCCATAAAAAAGAAACAGCCCGGCGCCAGGGCTGTTTCTTCGTTTCCATTATGAATTCGTTGTTTTCTTCTCTTCCCTTTGATTCGTACGGATTAAAGCATACGCCAACTGTCCGACCATTCCGAGGAACAAGCCCGTCCCGACGACGATGTAAACCATGGTGAAGGTTTTTCCGAGCGCCGTCTGCGGCACGAATTCCGGATGCCCTACCGTGCTCAAGGTCACCACGCAGAAATAAAGGGCATCCAGCACCGACAAGCCTTCTTGCCTGGTATAAAACATCGTGCCCGATAACAACATGATGACGATTAGCACAAACAGCGCCATGAAATACCGCTGTTTGAACGCTCGAAACAAACCGCTGAGGAGACGTTTTAACGTTAACAAAAAAGAGATCATCCGAGAACCGTCCTATTCTATATCTGGAGTATATGTTGCATACATCACATACACCCTATTATATCAGCGTTTATGCTTCGCGCCCATCGCTACGGTTGAACGGAAAGAATTTTCCCTTCGGCATCGATGCTTCGAAATATGAAGCCGCCGGTCTGGTCGGCAGGCAGCTGTTCATAATGGATGGCGTAGCCTTGCTCCACGTCGATTTCCATGTAAATCCCGGACAAAGCCTTCACCTGTTCCAGATCTTCGATCGGTTTATCGTCCCAGGGCTCATTGGTGACGATGATTTTCTTGCTTTCGGGTTCCGACGTCTCCACTGCCACCAGGGTGTCATAGATGCCGTCACCACGATGACTGGCAGACCAGGTTCGTACAAAAGGTTCATCTTCGGACTTGGGTTCCAGCGCGACCTCGTTCGTAATCTTATGCAGCAGTCCCCATTTGCTCTCCAGGACGTTGACGGTCTTAACATGGCCATCTTGCCAGACGATCAGCTTATGATGATCCTCTGACTTCTCGTACAGCTTATCCCCGGTATACGCAGGGTGAACGCGCCGTATCGCCTGCTCTTCATTGTATACATAGCCGTCCAGGAACAGCGGCAGGTAGCTGATGACGACCACAACGGCGGCCAGTATGAGAAACATGGCTTTTTTCAAAACAACAGCTCCTTGTCATCCTTGTGGAACGCGGTTCATCTTATCCGGCCGATTAGCCCTGAAGGGCAAGCAGCTCCCGAATTTCCGCTTCGGACCAGCTTGGAAGCGACTCTTCCCCCGGCTGAACCAGCTCCTCGATCAGATCCTTTTTCTTCTGCTGCAGAGCCACCATTTTATCCTCGATCGTATCTTGAGCAACGAAGCGTATGACCTGCACAACCTTCTTCTGACCGATACGGTGGGCCCGGTCCATCGCCTGCTGCTCGACAGCCGGATTCCACCACAGGTCATACAGGATCACCGTATCGGCCCCGGTCAGGTTGAGCCCCGTTCCGCCTGCCTTCAGCGATATCAGGAATACCTCGCGTTCCCCTTCGTTGAAGCGTTCGCACAGCTCCACCCGCTCCGATCCCGGCGTCTGTCCGTCCAGGTAAAAAAACGGAATCCCCCGATATCCCAGCTCTCCGGCGATCAGGTTCAGCATGCCTGTAAACTGGGAGAATACCAGCATCCGTCTCCCCGCAAGACGACATTCCTCGATCGTTTCCAGCAGCTGCTCAAGCTTGGCCGAACCGCCCTCGTAGCCATCCACGAACAGAGCCGGGTGACAGCAGATCTGTCGCAAGCGGGTAATGCCCGCCAGGATGCGGATCCGGTTCTTCTGGAAACCGTCCTGAGCCAAATGCTTAAGCGTCTCCTGCCGCAGTTTCGCAAGATAGGCGGTATACAGCTTCTTCTGTTCGATCAGCAGGCCCGAAGCCTGAATCGTCTCGATTTTCTCCGGCAGTTCCTTAAGCACGTCCGATTTCAGCCTGCGGAGCAGGAAGGGACGCACCCGTTTCACCACTGCTTCTTTAGGCAGTTCATGAAATGCTTTTCGATCTCCGAAAAGCGCCGGGAAAACGGCATCGTAGATGGACCATAATTCCTCCAGGCGATTCTCGACCGGCGTGCCCGTCAACGCAAACCGATAACGGGCATGGAGCGTTTTTACGACCTGAGCCGTTTGCGTCGCGTAATTTTTGAAGGCTTGGGCTTCATCCAGGATCAAGGTTAAGAACGGCAGCTTCGCATATCGCTGGATATCCCTGCGGAGGAGCGGGTAAGAAGTGATGACAACATCCGCTTTGCCTATATTCTGGATCACCTTCGCGCGCTCGGACAGCGTGCCATCGGCAATGACGGCCTTGATCTCCGGCGCAAACTTCTTAAGCTCGTTAAACCAGTTATAGAGCAGGGAGGCAGGAGCCACAATGAGCGCGGGTTCTTTACGCTCCCGGATCTCAGGCAGCAGGGACAGAATGAAAGCGATACTCTGAATGGTTTTTCCGAGTCCCATATCATCGGCCAAGATGCCGCCGAAGCGGTAATGGGCCATCGTCTTCATCCACTGGAAGCCAAACTTCTGATAATCCCGGAGAACCGTTTCCAGGCTGGCCGGCACGGCAAAGTCCAAATAATCCGGATTCTTCACATTCTGCAGCATCCGGCGCAGGGAACGGCCAAGCTGGACCGATGATCCCGAATCCTCCCAATCCAGCAGCTGAAGTCCTTGGACCGCCGGCAGTTTAAACCGCGTCCCCTCCCCTTCGTACAGCCAAGGTCCCACCCGGTTCATTAAAGCAACCATGGCCTGGAACTCCGCACTTTCCAGCGGAAGCAGCGCTCCGTTTCGCAGCCGGTGATATTTGCGCTTTTCTTCGAGCGATTTGACGATTTCCCGGATTTCGGCTTCGCGAATGCCCTCCATGTCAAACTTCAGTTCTAGCCAATCCGTCCGTTCATCGACCTCCACCCGAACCTTGGCTCCCATCGGTTCAGTGAGCACCCGCTCCTTCACCGCCGTCGTTGCATAAACAACCAGCAGCTTCTCCAGCTGCGGAATCGTATGATACAAAAATTCATATTCGGCATCCTCGTCATTCATGAAGAAACCGCCGTCAGTCCTGGCAAAAGAGGCGTTCTCCATGAGCTCCAGAATCCGCTGCTCCGTCTCTCCATCGCGAACGAGAATCGAGCTGCTGCTTCGTTTGGCGCGGTGTCCCTCCAGCGGATTGATGATGATGTCGCCGTATTGAAATTCGAGTCCGGCCAATAGCCGGCCGCGGACACGGTCCAGAAACAGCTTCGCTTTTAAAGGCGTTTTGACGATGCGGTCGGACACGGTCTGCGCCACATGCACGCTGCCCAGTTTCATCAGCCCCGGTACCACCCGCTCCATGATGGACTCCATCATCTCCGGCTGTATCCGAATATGCGGTGTGTTGGAAGGTTCAAGCAGCAGCTTCATCTCGGCGAGCCTTTTGCAAGCATCCATCTCAAGCTGTATCAGCCTGCCATCCGCAATGACGACCCCGTACCCCTCCAGCACGGTCATCCGCTCCAATCCATCGATCTTCATCAGATAGTGATCATCCGCAGCCTCATCGAACTCGAATTGCAGCGGGATCGGTTCCTGAGCGAACTCCAGCTTATCCGTCATGATTCCATCCATCGACAAGAGGGCACGAACCGAAGAATCGAGCGCATCCCGTACTTGAGGCCAAAAGGCAGGAGGAATGATCAGCATTCGGTCACCGTTCCCCTTTTTGCCAAGCGGAGCGTAGATGTTCACCGACTGTTGATACATGCTCTCATGATCGGAAATACGGATCAGCTCCTGCAGAAGCGTGTCATCCTCCTTTTTGAAGCTGTGCACCTCCGGATCGTAGGTGAAATTCTTCGTGAACACGCAGGCTGCGCCACGTTTCACGCACGCTAAGAACTCCCGAATCCGCTGTACGATGTACAAGCGTTTATTCCCGACTCGCAGCTCGACGCCGAACAGGTATTTCCGGTCCCCGTACGGATATAGCTTGAAAATGCACTCCATCTCCAGAACCTCTCGGGTATCAAAGCGGGACGTCGCCGCAGCCCTCCGACCTCCGGAATACGTGAACAATCCGAGCAGCTGGCTGCTGAGCAGCGCATCCCGTTCTCTCTCGTTCGAGCTTCCGCCATATTCCGGCGAGTGCCGGGGCGTTAACTGTCCTTCTTCCATGTTCACGTTGGCGGAAGGATGTAATAACGATGGAAAGGGGCGCATGGGAGCCTCGACCGTTTGTTCAATATCCCGTATGTTCAGGAGGAGTGCCGCAATATGCCTGCACCGCTTTCGGGAAAATCCGTAATCGATGCAGCTGCATTCCGTGTATACGTCCCCGTTCGAGTCAATCTCCGCATAGGCGATTCCCGACTCCTGATCCTTCACTTCAGCCTCGTATTTTCGAGCGTCCGGATCCTGCTTCAGCATCGATACATAACCATCTCTATATAAAACCCCGCCGCGATCGTAGGAGGTTTTTCCGCACAACAGTTTGATCACCCGTTCGGTCAGCTGGTAACCCATAACCACATTCCTTTCTCTATTGCCTGTTAAAAAACAGTATACCATTTTCTCATATCTTCAAAAAAAAGAACTCGCCGCTACGGCAAGTTCATGCGCTCTTTGTCATCGACTTTGGTCAATCGATCATAACGCTTGTTATTCCCATTCCATGCCCCGTTGGATATGATGAAGCCGACCACGATATAAATGGGAAAATAATAATAGTATCTTGTTACAAAATGTTCCGGGGTAAATCTGTCCTGATCCAGGAGCCAGGTCGCGGCAGCCCATACAGCATATAAAAACAAGCCGTGAGCCAGTCCTCGGGAAAATACGAATTTGCCTTTTCCCTTCCCCCGGATCTGCGTCCACCTGCGATAGAATCGCGCATCTCGCTCCATCCGATCCCTCCGCTTCAAGGTTTAGATACGTTTGTAATACAGCACCGTTCCGGCAAGCTCACCGTTAGAGGATATGGCATAATCGGGTATAACTCCAGCTTGGATGTAACCCAGAGACTGATACAGCTTGTTGGAAGGGTCCCCCTCCCGGGTATCTAAGACCAATAGGGTTCTGCCCTCTGCCTTGGCTTTCGGCTCCAGATGCAGCATCAGCGTTCTGCCGATACCTCCGCGGCGGGAAGCCGGATCTACCATCAATTTCGCCACCTCAGCCCGGTGCCTTCCATTCGCTTTCGTTGCGCACTGCAATTGAACCGAGCCGATCATCTTCCCATCCTGCATGGCTGCCCACAGGGTAACCCCTGGGCCAAGGGCATCCTTCCAGTAAGCGGAAGCTTCATCATAAGACAGCGGAGCTAAGAATCCCACCGATGCCCCATCTTCTACAACCCGAATCAATAATTCCGTCAATTGATGATGCGTGTCGGTTTCTAATCGGTCGACCTCCACAATCGTAAATTCCTGATTCATGATCGGACACTCCCTCTCTCATCTATTAAACCCATTCTATCCGTTCTGTTGCCATATGTAATCATGTTCTGCAAAGTCAAGCCATGCCGCGCGCTCAGATTCCCTTATCGTTTCAAGATGTCGGCCAGCGCTTCATTCAGCGTATCGTATGCAAAATGAAAACCTGCCTTGCAAAGTCTGTCCGGAATCACCCAGCGGCTCTTCAGCACGAGTTCCGTTTCCGTACGTATAAGCCTGGCCCCCAGCTCAAGCAGCCATTTAGGCGACGGCAATCCCATTCTGCGATTCAACGCAAGCCGAAGCTGCTCCATCAGTTCCTTGTTCGTCACCGGATAAGGAGATGCACCATTAAAAACCCCGCTCAGCTCTTCCTTCTCCTGCAAAAACAGAATCATGCGATACAGATCCTCCACATGGATCCAGCTGAACCTTTGCTTACCCGTACCTTGGACGCCGCCGAGCCCGAATTTTACCAAGTTAACATAAGGCGTCATGACACCGCCGCCAGGTCCCAGCACAATGGCAATGCGCAGGGCGATTTGCCTCGTCTGAGGCAATCGGAATGAGAAGAAAGCGCGCTCCCATTCCTTGGCAACCTCGACGGAGAAGCCTTCGCCGATCTCGCCCTGCTCCTCCGTCATCGGCTTATCTTCGGCATGGCGATAAATCGTGGCCGTGCTGGAATTAAACCAGGTACGCGGAGGAATACGGCAGGCCTCGACGGCGCTGCCGAGTATGTTCGTTGTCTCTGTTCTCGATTTCAGAATAAGCTCCTTGTTGTTTTCATTGTAACGGCAATTAACGGATTTGCCCGCTAAATTAATGAGCATATCCGCCCCCTCCAGGGCAGCGACGATGGCTTCGCGATCGTTCCATGCGATATGACCCTGCCGTCGGGAGATTATAAGTACCTGTGCTTGCTGCTCATTCGTGAATTTTTTCGCAAGATAAGTTCCGATAAAACCAGTTCCACCAGCTAAAACGATCTTTTTCATAGAATAGAATCAGCTCATTTCTCTATGTTTTATCCACGTCATATACTCCATTTGACCATCGTTTCTTCCAATATACCATTTTTTCAATAGAGAATAAAAAGAAAACACCCTCCTCATAGAAGGTGCTCCATTCATACGAAACCTACTTCCTTGGCATCGAAAACAAATACGTGGAGAAATCACGGTTAATGTAATCCTTAAAATGCCTCTTGTCAGCTACGGGAAAACGATCCAGTTCCTCTGTTGTCCACTCGCTCAGATGGGTCTCGAACTCATTGCCGTATTCAGCGCCCTGCGGCCAGTCTGTTCCAATCGGAATATTAAGCAGGACAAAGCGGGATTTTTCAATGCAGGTCTGCAGCAGGACGAGCGCCCGCTCTTTTGTAAAATGCTCCAGAACGTCACCCAGAATGATTAAATCGAATTGTCCCGGCTGGACCTGCGTTTGCAGATGATCGTAAGCATCCGCAACGTGGATTTTATTATAGAAGCATTCGTGGTAGGTATCGATATTGACAGGGTAAATCTCGATTCCTTCGATCCGCGTGTTCCAATACGCGCGAAATACGCGTCCTTCCCATACGTCCAAATACTCCCGGCAGATCATGCCCCAGCGGCCAAAACCTACCCCGATATCCAGAACGGACTTGGGAGCTACATAGCGGATCAGATCCACGCAATACGATAAATTCTGCCAGTTTGACGTCCCCATTCCCATACCTCCATTCGGAATCTTAACGCCCCAAATTCATCATCATATTCATCATTCGATTCATGACGCTCCCCGGCTCTTCCATTCCAACCTAATCCAGTGTATTCCTGGCCTTCCATTCCGGACTCGTCAGTTAACCATTTTCGTTGCACACATTTCGCTCATAAACAAAAAAAGATCCCCGAAGGGATCTATCCATTTAATAATGAGGTGATATGATTCTTCATGAACTGATAGCTGCCCTGATCATCCTTCTTCGCATAGAAACGAAGCCCGTCCAGCGCCCGAAATAGCTGATAGCACAGCAGCCTTTCTTCAAAATAGGGAATCTTCTCGCCTTGCTGCTCCATCGCTTCCTGCAGCCGCTTGGGAAATCCCAGCATCGGATACCACATATGAATAACGGAGACGTCCATCATGAAATCGCCGAACATGGCCATCTCCCAATCCACGATACCGGTTACGTTTTCGTTCTCTCCAAGCATGTTGCCCAAATGGAAATCACCATGGACAAGATAGCGCTCCGATGGCGAATAGCGAACAAGTTCAATCATCGTTTGGTAGATCTCTTCGAAAAACGCTTTTTCCAGAAAACTGTGCTCATACAGGCTCTGCCATCCATGGTAGAAACCTTCTTGCTCCGCATCGAATACAGACGTCAGGTGGTCCAGCCATGAACGATGAGCAGCCTTGCCTTCCGGAGTAATCCACCCGAAGCCCTCATGGGACTCTCCGGTAGGGGTCTGAAGGATCCGCATGAATTGCTGGACGATGTCGGGAACCAGCCCTCGAATTTGTGCCGGCTCAAGAGCGCTTATCGGCGTACCGGGTACTTTATCCGAGATCGAGTAATGGATATTCCCCACGCTTCCGATCTTATGGATTCGAGGAATGGGCAAGGATTGATCACCGTACATACTGTAGATTTTGTTTACTTTATGAAGGCTGTCCCCATTATCCTTAAAATGAATGACATAATCGGCATCGCCCTTACGATAACTGAATACCTTGCTTAATTCTCCCATCTCGATGGGGGTGACATTCAGCACCGTCTCTCCTTCAATCTGCTGGAGATGGCTTACCGCCTTATCCAAAGTCATCTCCGGCTTGAATGTCTTCATAACCCTTGCCCCTCCTTCGTCTCCGTATTCAGGTTCCTGGACGCATTCCATCTTCGATATAACAGAGGAAACAACTCATACAGATTACATGAGATACTTGATGCGGATATATGGATAGCAGAACCCGTCATGCCTTTATTCATGCTCATGAGCTTCCTTTTCCAGGCGGGATGCCTGGACATCAAAAGTTCAGGATCATATACATCGATCCCTATAAACTTCTCATTCTTAATCTGATAGATGTGAATGTTCTTGATTTCGCTCCACGCGACGGCTCCGGCGCTCGCATAGGAGGATCTATCAACGATTCCCTCCCGATGGATCAGAAGTGCAGGCTCCGATTGAACAAGCTTGACGATGGAAAACACCAGTCCCATGCCAAAAAACAACGCGCAAATGATTCCAACTAATACGATAAAGATGTTGCTCGAGGTTAACCCTCCGTACACTAACCCGCTGCCTACCAACACAAATGCCAGGGAACCCACCAGCATTTTGGTCACCTTGGGATAAATCTTGATTTCTTCTTGTTCCTGCATAGCTTGCACTCCCTGTTTCTATTTACAATATCTAGAGGATATCATCCGATCGTTATGAATCATAGCTAACCTCGAATTCTTTAACGAATACAGCCGTACCGGAAATATAGACGTCCATGGTCTCTTCAAAGCGATTCACTTGAACATCGACTCTACCGTCTTTCCCCATTTCCTTGCCTTGTTCAACGATAAATCGTGCGGAGAGGGCCTCGGGATTCAAATAGGTTAAATAGTAAGCTCCCATTACGCCTGACGCGGTTCCGGTTACCGGATCCTCGACGGTGCCTGAGTACGGTGAAGAGAAATGTCTGGCATGCATGAACGAAGACTCGTCGATCGTTTCCAGGCAAAAAGGGTGCAGAGAGGCTTTCGGATTGTCCGTTAATATATCCGGGAACATGGCATTATGAGGCACCATCCGCCTAAACGGCTCCAGCCCCTTAATCGGTACCAGCAATGTCCAAATCCCTGTGCTTCCATATACGATCGGCATTGCGAAATCCAAATCCTCGCGCTGCAGGCCCATGGATGATGCCAGGCGGTCAACATCTCCCTCAAAGGGCAGGAATTGAGGATGATCCTGCTTCATCTTCATGGTTAGCTTTCCCTGAGCATCCTGAAATTCGATCGGCAAATTGCCCACTCTTGTCTCAATCCACACGGTTTCTTTGTCAGGGAGCAGCCCCTTGGTCTTCAAGGCATACATCGAGGCCATGGTGGCATGGCCGCACAAATTCATCTCATGTCCGGGCGTAAAATATCTTAATCGGACATCTGCTTGCTCCGATTTTAATATGAAGGTCGTTTCATTGAACCCTACGCTATGGGCGATGGCCTGCATCTCCTTCTCTGTCAACTCGTCAGCGTTCAAGACCACGCCGGCAGGATTACCCATATTAGGCTGTATGGAGAATGCATCATAATGAAGTACGTTGATGGATTTCATGTCCTTTAGTTCCTTCTTTCAATAATGACTTAAATGGAGAACAAAATTTGAGAAGATTTTACCATTGGACATGGGTTAAATCCAGACCAAATTTACAATCAGCAGCCTTCACCCGGCAAATTTCGTTCCGCCGGTCCCGTTGCACGACACGTGCAAGCAAAAAAACGGTCTATGTGACCGGTTCTTTATAGAGAAATGAGCTTGATGATGCGATAATTCGTCATTTTTTGATACGCACGGGTTCAATTTGGCGCTCAACGGTTCATTTCGTAAGCCGACCTGAATATATATCTGGCATATTCTTTGGAATGGACTATACGCGGGGGTGATGTATTGATCGCTATCAGCCTATGCATGATCGTAAAAAATGAGGAACATCATCTGAACCGCTGCCTGTCCCGGATAACAGACATCGTGGATGAGATCGTCATTGTGGATACAGGCTCCACCGATCGCACGAAAGAAATCGCCCGGTCCTTTCAGGCGGTCGTTTATGATTTTGAATGGATCGACGATTTTGCGGCTGCGCGAAACTTTGCTTTTAGCAAGGCCAGCCAGGACTATATCCTGTGGCTCGATGCCGACGACGTGCTGCTTGAAGAAGACCGGATGAAACTAATAGCGCTTAAAGAAAACCTTACGCCCGACATCGATTCCGTGACCATGCTCTATCATTTGAGCTCGGACGAATTCGGCAATGTCACCTTCCGTCTGCGGCGCAATCGTCTTGTCAAACGAAGCCGGGCTTTTCGATGGATCGGGCCCGTCCACGAATATTTGGAGGTGTACGGTCATGTTCTGAATAGCGATGTTGCCATTACCCATCTCAGCTCGAATCATGATCCGGACACCGGCCGGAATCTCAGAATCTATGTGCAGCGCGAGGCAGCCGGCGAATCGTTCACCCCGCGGGATCTGTTCTATTATGCGAATGAACTAAAGGATCACCGTCTTTTCGAGAAAGCGATCGATTATTACGAACGATTCTTACATACGGAAAAAGGCTGGGTCGAGGATGTTCTCTCGGCCTGCAGCAGGCTGTCCGATTGCCATCACGAGCTCGGAAACGGGCAAGCCGCATTTGAATCCTCTCTCCGATCCCTGCAATATGCGCCGCCGCGGGCCGAATTCTGCTGCCGCATCGGTTACCATTTTCTCGAGAAAAACCAATATGATACGGCCATCTACTGGTATAAGCTGGCTACCGAGCTTGAGCTGCCTCCGGATTACATGGGATTTCATAATCCCTCCTTCTCCACATGGCTTCCCCATCTGCAATTGGCCGTTTGTTACGACCGAATCGGAGCTTATGCGCTTGCCAATCAGCATAATGATAAGGCGCTTGCCTACCGACCGGGCGATGAGACGATGCTGGCGAACCAAGAATATTTTCGAAACAAGCTGCAGGAGCTTCAGCGTGACGATGAGAGGCAGAGCTCATGACGACCCAGGGGCGAAGACGCGTTTTGATCGGCAGTCCTGTACGGCAGAAACCGGAGATTCTGGACCATTTCCTTACCTCATTGCTGCGGCTGGAACAAAATTCCCTGGAGCTGTGCTACTTCTTTATCGATGACAACAACGATGAATTATCCAGCGCCAGATTGAGCCGATTTATGAAAGAAGTTAACCGGGTGGTTATCCACAGCGCCCATACGCCTGATGATCACGAATATATCCGCGACGAGACAACCCATTATTGGAACGATCGATTGATTTGGAAGGTAGCCGATTATAAGAACAAGATCATTCAATATGCGCTTGACTTACGGTTTGACTATCTGTTTCTGGTCGATTCGGATTTGCTGCTGGCACCGCAGACCCTGATTCACCTCATCGCCACCGACAAAGAGATCATTTCGGAAATCTTCTGGACCCGTTGGCAGCCGGACTCACGTCCCCAACCCCAGGTGTGGCTCAAGGATGAATATACCCAATACGAACAACAGGCGGGCGAAACGTTGGACGAAGCCCAAAAGGAACATCGCTATCAACAATTCGTGAGCCGGTTAACGGAGGCCGGCGTGTATGAAGTCGGCGGACTCGGAGCTTGCACTTTAATCAGCCGCCGGGCTCTTGTGCGCGGGGTTAACTATAAACCTATCTACAATTTGTCCTTCTGGGGAGAGGATCGGCATTTCAGCATTCGGGCGGCTGCGCTGGGGTTCACCTTGTATGTAGATACGCACTACCCGGCTTACCATATCTACCGTGAAAGCGATCTTCACCATGCCGGACTGTTCCTGAAGGCTACGGATAAGACTACATCCATCCCCGAGGTTACGCGAAGCTGTTTCGAGGAACGAGAAGAGGGCTGTCTCAGCCCCATTGATGCGAATCGCCGCAAGGCCCGCCCATCGCTCACCCTGACGATGGTTCTGAAGAATGAAGGCCAACGCTATCTGCGGCAAGCGCTTGAACGGCATCGGGACTACATTGACCAAGCCGTTATTATCGATGATGCAAGTACGGATAACACGCTGGATGTATGTATGGAAGTTTTGAAGGGAATTCCGCTGCGTCTTATCAGCAACGAGGCATCCTTGTTTCACAACGAGGTTGAGCTGAGAAAGCAGCAATGGCGCGAAACTTTGAACGTTCATCCCGAATGGATTCTGAATTTGGATGCGGACGAATGGTTTGAGTCTTCCTTTACGGCTGAGCTTCCTTCCATGCTGAAGCAAAACGAGTTCGATTTGTACTGCTTCCGGCTTTATGATTTTTGGAACGAAACCCATTACCGGGACGATGAATTCTGGAGCTCGCATAAAACCTATCGCCCTTTTCTTCTGCGTTACCGTCCCGAAATGAAGTATTGCTGGAAAGAGACGGCCCAGCACTGTGGAAGGTTCCCGGCGAATGTATTCGATCTTCCCCACCATCTTTCAGCTATTCGCCTTAAACATTACGGGTGGGCCAAACCGGAATACAGGCTGGAGAAGCTCAAGCGTTATCGTCAGCTTGATCCTGAAGCGGAGTTCGGCTCGAAAGAACAGTACGACTCCATTCTGGATGAATCGCCTGCACTTGTTGAATGGATGGAATAACGAATAACCATAAGAGGAAGCGATAGAATTGAAAATCATTCATACCCTGCCCTTATTCATTCGGGAGAGCTCGCGCAAGAATGATTTACACATGGCCAGCCTGGCGTTAAGCAGTCTGCAGCGTTCCCGGGAGCATAGGACGGTTCTGTTTAATCAAGGATGCCTTACGAATGAAGAGCTGCAAGAATGGCTGCAAACGTCAGGCCTATCCGGTGTTATTCTCGGGAACGGAGCGAATATCGGTATCGCTGCCGCCAGGCAAGCCTGTTTTGAATTCATATGGGAGCACTTCCCTGAAGCGGGGTACATCTCCGAAATTCATGTCGACATGCTCTTTCCTCCGGATTGGCACGAACCTCTTCTTCGTTATCTGGAATGTAACGACGAACCTATGGTATCGCCCGGCATCGTTACCTCAACCGGAGAACTGCAGCCCTTGGGTGAGTTCATTGTTCTTCCGAAAACACCAGGTGAGCTCAGCGAAACGCTCCAGCGGCTGTCAAGAAAAGGGATTGCGGATGGATTCGTGCATCCGGTCGTTCACCGTGCGGAAGCCCTTCGCCATATTGGAGGTTATGATACTCGATTCTTATCCGGCAAGCAGGGCTATGAGGATGACAGTCTGCTTCTGGGCATGCGGTATTATATGGGAACCCGCACGGCATGGAGGCCGAAATGCTGCCTGGCCTCCTGGGTATACCATGCAACCATGGCCCAACGCATGTCGATGCCGGACAAATACATCGAATTTTCCATGAACGAGACTGGCCTGTTTCATCAATACGGGGCGTACGGATTGAGAGAACTGGCTGAGATTCACAACGGCTCCGGTGAGTTCCACCAGCTGTTTCGCAAGTACACGCCAGAACACAAAGGGGTGACCGAATGATATGCTGCCGGATGAACGCCAGAAGAAGATTTGGGATCAGCTATGGTCCCGGGAGGTATCCTATCACTGGGATTCACTAAGCCAAACCATCTACGATAAGATCATGGAGGTTACAGGAGGCATCGAAGGGAAGCGCATACTCGAGGCCGGTTCCGGAACGGGCAAGATTTCGCTGCGCCTGGCTGCTGAGCATGCGGAAGTGACGCTGGTCGACTATTCCGAGAATGCGCTGCACAACAGCCGGAGCGCCTTTTATAGCGCGAAGGTTCCGGGCACCTTTGTTCTCTCCGATATTAGGGAGATGCGGCTTCCTGACCAGCACTTTGATCTAACCTGGAATGCGGGGGTGCTGGAGCATTTTGAGGAAGAAGAGCGGATCGCGATATTAAGAGAAATGAAACGGGTTACCAAGCCGGGAGGAACGATGCTGATCCTCACCCCTTTTGCGGAATGTTTGCCGTATCGTGCGGGTAAAGAAGCCGCCGAACAGCTGGGCACCTGGATGTATGGCACGGAGCATCCCGCCTCCACGCTCAGAAATCAATTTGAGCGGTGTGGTGTAACGTTGATCGAGGAGAGCAGCATCGGCTTTTTGAACAGTTTGGATTTTCTTGATTTCATCCGGGATTCCCAGACCGTCAAGCATTGGCTGACGATGTGGTACCATAGACTCCCTGAATACGAGAAGCGCAATGTGCCCGGATACCTGCTCGTCAGCGTTGGAACGGTTGGACCGTTACCCGAGGCTGCCGAGCGGCAATGCACGCAGCCTCTTGATGATGATCTATCGCCTGACGAGAAACTGTCCCGTGCCCAAACGATTATCTCTACCTATCATGCCAAGCGGAATGGGAGCCACTATCTGTCTGTTTATAAGGATGAAGAAGCCAGCTACTGGTACCCGCTGCTTCCGATCCTGGACTCGTTGCTTGTGCACCGGGGCACCCGTGTACTGGATATCGGCGCTGCTTACGGTACGCTGCTAATGTACAGCGTATTGTCCGGAGCTCAGGCATACGGCTTGGATCACATGGCGGATTACTGGTCCGTGGAACTGGAACAGGACTACGGGATCCGGTGGAGTCAGTGCAATGTAGAAGCCGAGGATATTCCGGGAAACGAACGGTACGATATCGTTCTCTTTACGGAAGTGCTCGAGCATATGAATTACAATCCGATACCGGTTCTCCGGAAAATCCATGACAAACTGATGCCTGGCGGAAGCCTGCTCATCTCAACGCCGTGGAAACGGCATTTTGCGCCTGCTCGTCACGATCCTGATCTCCTCGATATGCCTTACTACCGGATAGGAGACGGTTTTGTTGATGCCGAGATGAAATATTATTCGATCGATGAAATATATGTACTCGCCGAAGCGACGAATTTTCAGGTGAAATCGCTGGAGATCTATAACGGCCATATACTTGCCTGGTTTCTGAGAACGCAGCAGCCTGGAATTTGACCTTATCCCGCTTTACCCAGAAAGATTCTTATGAACAGACAACAGCCCGGCTCATCTTTAGAGCCGGGCTGTTGCAGCATGCTGTCCTAACTATTTCACAGAGACGGTAATGGTTACGGTCTTCGAATTGTACTGCCCCTTAATGCGGGCGGTTCCCTTCGCGATCGCTTCAATGCGTCCATTCGTTACTTTGGCCACGCTGGAGTTGCTGGTTGTCCACACGGCGGTGTCCCCAACACTCGTTTTTGCGCCGGTATCATATTCGGCCGTAACCGTTACGGTTTTGACGTCACCGGGCTTCAAGTTCAGTTTCTTCTCGCTGGCGATCAATTTCGTCATCTTCGGAACCACGTTTACTTTAACGGTGACTTCTTTGCCTTGGTATGAACCCGTAATCGTTGCTTTACCCTCGGCAACCGCTTTAACGGAGGTTCTGGATACCGTTACGATCGCGGTGTCCGAAGAACTCCAATTCATCTTGGATGAGAGCGAAACCGTTTTGCCGTTGCTGTAGTAGCCTGTAACTTTAATCGATTTGGATTTCTTGATGTTGAGGTCAATATTCTCCGGGTCTACGACAAACTTAACGACTTCCTGTTCAACCACGACCGGAATCTTGACCTCTTTGTTCAAATATGTGCCTTTCAGCGTTGTCGAGCCTTTCGTTAAGCCCTTGATCGTACCGTCTTTAATGACAGCCGCAGATCCTGTCAGCGACCATTCGATGGAAGAGGTCACATCGCTCTCTTCGCCATCCTCGAATACGGCATTTACTTTCGGCAGCGCGTTGCTTCTGCCTATAACCAGCTGATACTCCTCTACATCCGGCAGCAGCACCAGCACTTTTTCGTTAACCGTAACCGGCAGCGTCGCTACTTCTCTGGAACCGATCTTACCGGTGATTGTTGCTGTACCGGCATCGATGCCTTTGATTTTGCCGTCTTCGGTCGTTACCACATTCTCATCGCTTGATGTCCAGGTCACCGCACTGCTGAAATCCTCTTCCTCGTCGTCCAGAAGCGTTCCCGTCACCTTAGGGAAGGATTTGGATTCGTCTTTCAGCACATCCACCTTCGTGTCCTCTGTTTCAAACTTGGTTACCGTCGGATACACCTTAACGGTAAATTCTTTGCTGATTCCGAGGTAGCTCACCTTGATGGTGGAGGTTCCCTTAGCTCTTGCCGTAATCACGCCACCGTTGACGGATACCGCCAGCGGATTGGATGAGGTCCATTCCCCGGCCACGTCGATGGATTGGGAAGCCGCATTACGAACCTTGGCTTTTACCGTAATCGAATCGTTCATAAACAGAACCGGATTCTTGACGAAATCCGTCTGATCCAGTATCAAAGCTTCATATGGATTGCGCACATACACATCCAGCTTGGCAGTCGAACCCAGATAGCTCACGCTGATCGTGGATTTACCCAATGCCACCGGCTTCAGCTTGCCATCCTCAACCGTTGCTACGGAAGTGTTGGACGATTTCAACTCTATCTTGTCCGTTACGTCCGTACCTGCATCGGTCTCCGACTGCTTGGCGAACACTTTAAGATCCACAGGCGCATCACCGACTAGCAGCTCCTGATCCTCACCCGGAACGATCGCAAGCTTTTGGTAAGGAGCGACGACTTTGACCGTAAAGGAAGCTTTGAGCCCTTTGTAATCCGCAGTCACGGTTGCGCTGCCCAGTCCTACGAGGGTCAGTTCCCCTTTGCTTACTTTCACTACGCTGTCATCGGAAGTGGTCCACTTCGATTCCGTTGTCACGTCGTTCGTTCCGTCAGCCAGTGCTTTAACGGTTAAACCTTCCGTTCCAAGCTTATGCTCCACTTTATCCGGCTGATCCAGCTTGAACTCGTCGATGGCAAATTTGACGTCGACATCAATCGTTTTGATTGCGCCTTTGTATTTTGCCGTAATACGAGCCGTACCCTTCTCCAGCGGAATAATGAGACCGCCGTCAACCTTTACGATCCTCGTGTTGGACGAAGTCCACGTCGTCTCATTGGTTACGTCCTTCTTCGTGGAAGATCCTTCAATGTTAGCCAATACGCGAAGTTGTTCCGTTGTTTCATTAACGGTTAAGTAAATTTTGCTCTCGTTCGTATCAAATTCAATCGATGTTACGTCCCCGGAGGCGGCGAATACGCTGGTTGGAAAAACCATCGCCAACATCATCACAACGACAAGAAAGATCTTCGTTGTCTTTCTGTTTAAGCTCATTTATTTCTCTCCTTTGTACCTTCTGTCTCGCAGGCTTTTTTTCCAGTCTATCTGTATATCGACAGTCCCGGATTAAATCGTTACCTTCTGAAGCCAAAATGGGCACAAAGTAGGATATTTTCCCATCTGCGGTTGTTCATTAAAATAAACTCCTCAGCTTAGTTGAATGAGTTTAACATTGTTCCACAGATAATGGATGCCTGAGTAAATCGTTAAGGCTACTGCGGCAAGCATGAGCAATTCGTCCACTTGGACCATCCTGATGAACGTAAACGGAGCGTTATCCAGCAATACCGCTGCAATGGCTGTGACTTGAAGGACCATTTTCAATTTGCCGAGCCTATCAGCAGACAATGCGATTCCCTGCTCGGAGGCGACCATCCGAAGTCCCGTAATGACGAACTCCCGGGCGATGATGGCAACGGCGATCCAAGTCGCAACCATGCCGGATTGAACCATCATAATTAAGGCGACCGATATGAGCAGTTTATCTGCGAGCGGGTCCAGCAACTTTCCAAGGTTCGTGATTTGATTCATTTTCCGTGCAATGTAACCGTCCAGCTTGTCCGTAGCCGATGCAAGAATGAACACGCCCAGCGCGATGTAGGTTCCATAAGCATGAATGAATCCGAAGAAGCGGCTGTTCTCGGTCAACCATAACGGATACTCGGCAAAAAATAAAATAAAGACGGGAATCAATAATATTCTGGCTATCGTTATGCGGTTGGCAAGGTTCATCGGCTCATCTCCTCGATCTGCAATTGGAATCGTTCCTTCCCCCAACTATTCGGTATCGTAAAAGGTCATGTGCTCTTTATCCGCTCGGTAATAGTCCAGCCTGTCCTGCAATCCGCCCGTATGAAACTCGAACATGTGGCCGTCCGGATCCAGGAAGTAAATCGACTTCTTATCCTTCTCGTCCCTTGCCCTACCCGGCAAAATCTCCACTTGGAGCGATTGAAGGCGAACCAGCGTCGGTTCCACATCCTGCTCATCGATGGTAAATGCAATATGCGTATAGGTTCTGTTTGCCGTGGTTCGGTCCACGTCTTCTTCGTTTAGAGCAATCCACAGCCCGTTCAGATCGAAATAAGCCAGCTTTCGCCCTCTGACCAGAAGCTTGGCTCCAAACACGTCCCTGTAAAAAACAATGGACCGTTCCAAGTGCGAAACCGAAAAGCAGAGATGGTTAATGGCCTGCAGATTCATTGTTCGGCGGCTCCCTTTCTATATAGATTCAATGATGTCCAGCACATGCAGCGGTTGACGGATCTTCTCATACCCGCTCTCCATAAACGTATTGTACCAATAGGCGTGATATGGCATTAATTCGGCACTGCCCGCTCCTCTCAGCTCATCTGAACCGCCATCCCCGATAAACAGGGCTTCCTCCGGTCTTACGGATAAGCGCTCACAAGCCAATCGATAGATTTCTGCATTCGGCTTGGCTACCCCAACCTGATAAGAGAAGATAACGTCATCGAAGTAGGGGGCCAATCTGCTCTGGCCAAAAGAAACCACCTCTTCTTCCGAGCAATTGCTGATCAAGCCCAGCCTCAGTCCCCGTTCCCGCAGAAGTTCCAGCATCCTGCAGATCTCCTTCGAGATCGTATGGAAAGGAATTTTCTTCTCGCTGACTCTCGACTGATATAGAAATTCCACGTGTTCCTGAGGATAGGGCAAACTGCGAGATTCCAGAATGTCGCGGATCACCGAATGATAGTCGGGAAAATGCCCATTCATTCTGCGCTCCGAACGAGTGCTCCACTCCTGTTTAAACTCTGCGTCTGATAGCCCGAGTCTATCCATATAATCATAGGATCTCTTAGATACCCGCTTGCCGTCTGCAAACTCCGTGATTAACGTCTCATATAAATCGAAGAACACCGCCTCGACTGGCATACCCTCCGCTCCCTTCGTTAATCGGCGAGACCTGCCGCCTGTGGTATTCTGGCCGGATACCGCCTAACCATTTCCTCCAGAACGTGCCCTGTCTTTTCATCCCATATCTCGCTTAATTCAAACGTCCCCTCTTCGAAAAACAAAGGAAACCTTCGTTTAAACCAATCCTGCATGGGCAAATTCAACGCCTCTTCTCGATCCACCCATAACAGTTCCCCTTCGGGAGGATGCTCAAGCAGCTCCCCTTCAAAGGAAGTGGCCAAATAATTAAATACCATGTACCGAAGCCCCGTATTCGGTTCACAGGATTCTTCAAGACCTTTATAGATGATGTCCTTCACAATCAAGCCGGTTTCCTCCCGAACCTCCCGAATGGCTCCGTTTACAATGCTTTCCGGAAAATCCACCTTGCCGCCGGGGGCAATATATCCGGGGAATCCTTTGTCATCCGGTCTGTTCATCAGCAAAATTCTGCTTCCGTCTTGTATCATGCACATGGTGTACAGCTTCACTTCGGTCTGCAACCTCATCCCTCATTCCTGTCCGATCTGCTTGGTTATAGTATACAACCCCAAGCGCTGGAAGACGATACGATGGACGGAGATTCATGTATATCTGTTGCCACTATTCACCGGTTGTTAATCCTCGTCAAAAAAAGGCCGGAGCAGCTTCTGCTCCGGCCTTAACGGCAATGTATGATCCACCTGGTTGGATCTTCGCTTTACGCGGCCATTCGCATGTCGGCCGAATACCCGCCATACATCATATAACTCGCGGTCGGCGATTGAACCTCCATCGGAGCCATGCTTCCAATGGCCGATGCCCCGCTGCTGTTCCATTGAATCAGCCTAACGACAGCTTCGACATCCCCGGATTGGTATGCCTCTGCCAATGCCTGAAGATTCAGGGTCATCTCTGCCTCTTCCGGCATAGCCAATCCAAGCTCCTCTTCCTCCGGGTTCAACGATTGCAGCACCTTTTGAGCTCGATGAAGGGCCGCTTTTACCGCTCCGTCCGTCGTTTGCAGCATATTCGCGGTTTCCGAAATGGAATATTCGTACACCTCACGAAGCAGCAGCACCGTTCGCTGCAGGGGAGACAAATGTTCCATCAGCCATTGAAAGGCGAACTCGATGTTCAGCTTGCTGTCCTCGTTCGAGGCTTCTTCTTTAGGCAATACGTGCTCCAGCTTCTCATCCAGAATTCGTCGATAGGTTTGATCCCGGCGGACCCGGTCAATCCATGTATTCTTGGCGATCCGAATCAGGAGAGCTTCGGGATTGGCATGGCTCCGCTGCTGCAAATGCTCCAGCGCCTTGATCCATGTGTCCTGCACCAGATCATCGGAATCCCATGAGGAGTTTGTAAGGGACAGACAATACCTGTGCAGGGCAGCATTCAGCTCCGCCAGGCCCTGGTCGGCCGCCGTGGTGGCGCTCGGTCGATAGATCGTCATCGGAATCCAACTCCTTTCCACATCTCGGTAGGATATCTTATAGGTAAACGAATGAAGCGTGCTTTTCGTTACGCTGTCATCAAAAATATATTTCGTGGTTTCTTTCGTATCTTTTGCAGCGGTCTCTTCGTTTACTTGCTGAATCACGAAAACCTTACGAAGATGGAGGATGAAACCATGAATTTTGTTCCTTATGTTGTTGAACAAACCAACCGTGGCGAACGATCATACGATATTTATTCCCGGCTGCTGAAGGATCGGATCGTGTTTGTGGGCGCAGCCATCGATGACGCCATCGCCAACAGCATTATCGCGCAGCTGTTGTTTCTTGCGGCCGAGGACCCCGAGAAGGATATCCATATGTACATCAACAGTCCGGGCGGCTCGGTATCGGCGGGCTTTGGCATTTACGATACCATGCAGATAATCAAACCTCAAGTCAACACCATCTGCACGGGATTCGCCGCATCATACGGTGCGATCCTGCTGCTGGCTGGCGCCAAAGGCAAGCGCCTCGCTCTGCCGAACAGCGAAATTATGATCCATCAGCCGCTGGGCGGTGTACAGGGGCAGGCCACCGATATCGCTATTACGGCTAAACGCATCCTGAAAACCCGTGAGAAGCTGGCGCATATTATATCCGAGCGCACAGGTCAGTCCGTCGAACGCGTCGAAAAGGATATGGAGCGGGATTATTTTATGTCGGCGGAAGAAGCGAAGGAATACGGGATCATTGACGACATCGTCACCAAACTGTGACGCTATCCGATGAATGCCCATGATCCGATTAACCCCGATACTCTATTTTATTCACAAGGAGTGAACCGTATATGCTGAAAAATTTGCTGAATCAGGAAGTGAGCATCTATTTTACGGATGGAAGTTATGTGCGAAACGGCACGCTGGAGGAAGTAGGCGAACAATTCATCCGATACAAAGATGAATATGAGATGCTGTACGTACCGTTAACCGCGATCCGCTACGTTTCGGTGAATACCAAGGAACGGGACAAACCGAGAGTGGGCTTTGCGCCAACTTCTTGATAAAACAACAAGAACCGCATGGGCTCTTAAGCTCATGCGGTTCTGTTTGCATCATGCTTTATTTTGTCTACTATGAATGAAACCATGCGCTGTTTGCAGACCTCGTTCTGCTCCCTCTGATGATGGCCGATAAATGCCAGCGCATGAACGACGGAGTAAAAATCAATCAGTGTCCGCTGTTCCCGGTCCGCTCCCCACTGCCTGCATAACGCCTCTACGTAGGCCATTCCCCGGTCTCCGATATCAGAGACCACCGCCGTTTGGGTGAGGGCAATCATGTACAGCGGGTCTCCATAACAGACCCAATCGAAATCCACGATACCTTGCAGCGTGCCATCGGACACAATCACGTTCTTGATCGTGAGATCATCCAGGAAACAGACAGGCTCTATGCGGTCGAAATCAGGCTCGTATCGCCGCTTGATGTGCTGCAATTGAACGATGATGTCCGGAGCAACCTCACCGGTTATGTTGCCGATATGATCGCGGATATCACGATCGATGATCTCCGCCCAGGATGTAAAAGGCCCCTGCTCTCCGATCGGAACCCATCCGAATCCGGTGCCCAAGGGAAGCTCGGACACCTTGCGCTGGAAAACGATGATCTGTCCGGCGAGATCGTCCAATTGTTCATCCGTCATGCCCTCAAGCTCATATCGCAGATCACGGCCCGGAACATGCTCCAGTATCATGTAAGCATAGGGGACCTTCTGAAGGGACACATCCGTTCGAATCACACTTGGCACCGGCAAACCCAGCGATGATAGGATCGCTATGTTGTTTGCAGTATGCTTCAGGACGTCGGGCTTGCGATTGGTTCGTAGAATGATTTGCCGGTCCGGAAATGTTACGCTGTACACCTGATTGGTATGGCCGAATGACATGGGCTCGACCTTAAGCGGCTGAATGCCGTATACCTCTGTCATCAACTCTTCGACGTTCAACTTGAACACCTGCCTTAACGGTTACTGATTCGCCTCCCGGATACGTCCCAGCTGTCTGATATGCAGGGTCTCGTGTATCGCTATAAAGTGGGCCCACTGTGCAGCATTCAGCTCGAATCCATACGGGTGAAGATCGTGCAGATCATTCGTATTTCGCTCGGCCAGCTTCGTTATGATCTGCTTCGTTGTTTCCCGTACTCGATTCAGCTTATCCATCGCTTCATCATAAGATAATACACCGGTGGGCATGGCCTGTTCAGGGGCTTTAATCTTTTTGCCGATGATGCCGCTGGTGGACAGAATCTCGCTGACATCAGTCACTTTTTCTTCCAATGGCTCTGAGGGCTGAACGGGTTCCCGCTCAAGCATTTGCTTCAATTGGTATTGAATCATGGTTTCAAGCTTCCCCAGATGCTCTACAATCTCGGTTACGCTCCAACCGTTGGGAACCTCGCGCAACCCCTTGTCATCCGGACCGAAAGACTCAAGCACCTTCGTTAATTTCTGACGAACCTGATCCATGTAAGGCACGATATCCTGGAATTTCACCATATTTACATCTCCTTGTAAGTCGTATCGCTATATGTCTATATAAACACAGTGCTTTCCTTTATATCACTCGGTTCCGGACCTGTTCAAAAAAGCACCACTTACAGTCAACGATCGAAAAAGCCCCGTGATTCGCTGACGATGAAAAAAGTTGCTTCGATTCACACCTCTTCATAATGTTCTACAACAGGGAACGGATCGTAAAAGTGATGCAGCCGTTGTTTCCAGTCCTGATATTCCGCGGATTCCCGAAAACCTATCGTGTGATCCTCCAGGGTCTCCCATTTCACCAGCAGAATGTACTTATGATCATCCTCCAGGCATCGCTTCAGCTCATGATGGATGTAGCCCTTCATCTTCGAGATGATTCCTGACGCGACTTGGAAATTCCGTTCAAAATCCGCCGTTTGTCCCGGCTTTATCTGCAGCATGGCGACTTCGAGTATCATACAAGCTTCCCCCTTTGTATTTAGTTAAGGTATTACGGCTTTTCTATCCTTTATACTCAAGCTCAGGAGAAGCCTGGAATGCAAAAACGCCATCCTCATCCGTCTCCAGACGATAAACCTTCCGAACCGCATTCAGGTTTAACCCGCCATAAATATGCGGATACAGCTGATTCAGCTCATATAAATCCTCAAATATGATCTCCGCGTCCACTTGATCTTCTTGAATCCCCAGAACGAGCAGATCGGTTCTGCCTGTGTAAATTGTGTTAGCTACGCCGCTGACTTGCGCCTCGGTCGAGCAGTGAATAAATCGGTCCGTCTGCAGGCTTGGCGGCTCGTACATGTCCTTACCTTGCGCTTCCATCCATGCTTGCTTCGAAATAATATGATAGATCATTCCGTCCAGTCTCCTCCGTCTATTTTCCGTTAATCTTGACACACTTGCGATAGAAAAACCAGATCCCTGATACGTGATTTCAAGGTGACCTGCTTTTCGGATGAACTATAAAAGAAGACATCCTTCAAGATGTCTTCTTCACTATCGTATATCGGTCCTCGTCAAAATCCTCGTAGGTTACGGTGTAGACGGATTCCCCCAACGAGGACGCCAGCTGTCCATTGATAAAAACGGCGCATGCCTGCTCATCAATGCCGATGCCGTGACGCACTTTCCCTGTCTTCATTCCCAGCAGCAGGTTGGACTGGTCGTCCCACTCCGTATAGTGAACGCTGATCAAGACATTTGAGAACAGCCCTACGCCTTGCTTAAACATCATGATGCCTTGTTCATTATCAAGCGGGGATATCAGGCATGTCTCCGGAAGAATTAGGGCACCTGCCGAATTGCCGGCAATCGGAACGCCATTCTCATAGCGGTCGATTAACAGCTCTTTAAAAGGCCCCGTCGCGAAATAGTGATGGTATTTCTCCGTGTTACCCCCGCCAATAAATATTCCCGTGGCCCATGACAGCACCTGCTCAGCGTGTCCCATGTCCAGATTCCCGTCTTCATCGGGAACGATCACTCTCACGTTCTGGGTCATTCCCGCTTCAGTCCACATCTGCTGAAACAACGGAACATAATCCTCCCAACCCGGCCGGTTCATGATGCACAACGCAATCCTGGCATGAGAACCGCCCGCTTGCTCTAGAAACTGTCGATTCGCTTCGGCTTGAAAGGAATGTCCACCGAGCAAAAATAGATATCGATCCTTCAAGATATCCCCCCTTACTTTTTCTTTCGCGGATCCCGTTTGTAAACAGAATACAGCAGTACGGATATAAAATAGATCGGCAGCAGGATGATGCCAATCACGGCGCTTAACAGAACGATGGATAGCTGGCCGCGCTCAGCGATATCGTCATAATTCATATAACCGTATACAATCCAGACCAGCCAAACCAATGTAACGGCATAACCTATTTTATAAGGTAATCTCACAGCATCAATCACATCCTAGAAGTTGTTTGCTTGACACATTCATAAACATTTCGAATACAACATCTCAACAAACTCATGTTGATTCCGTTCCATCCATTCTTTTCTGATCATAAGTTGCTTCAACATAAGTTGAAAATAGGAGGTGATGTTCCTTCCGGCCAAATGCTGTCCGATATAGATGCTTAATAACGAAACATAATATAACTGCATGGTATAGGGAATCCAATCGATCTCTGCACGGGTTAACCTCATTTTTTTTCGATACTCATCTAAAAATAATTCGACCTTCGTCAAGGTCTGGTCCTCATGCTGAAGAAGATGGTTTAGACAGATGGATAGTTCCCATATCCGTATGTCCCTAGCGGCAAAATCAAAATCCAATACACCACTCATCTCCCTGGACTGGGGATCGATCAAGAGATTAAAAACTAAAATATCATGATGGACCATTTGCTTTGGCAGTACATTCAATTCAGGTGCACGGTTAAACCCACATTCATAGTATCCTTGCAATACAGCTATCTGTTCGGCATCAATCTCAAATGGAGGGCATACCAAAAACTCATTAATTTTCGTCTGATTGGCTAGAGAATGGAGGTTGTAAAAATCATGGAACGCAATCGCAGGATAAGCTACATCAACGGAATCCGATTCGAATTGTTGAAGAGCATATGATATTTCCCCAACTGTCCGCCCATAACTAAGGACATCGGACATGCTGGATAGGTCAGGAACCTCTCCTTCGATAAACCGTGTCAGGGAGCCCAGGGAACCATCCGATAGAACCACGTAATTGGCATCATCCTTACTGGAAACGAAACATGGAATATCAAACGATAAGCAACAACTCTCCAGATAGGCTGTTAGTCCAACCTCAAACCGTAATCTCTCTTCATTCTTTGTGTGACGATTGTATATTCTCGCGACGTATTTCTTTTGGTTCATTACGACAATTCGGGAATCATTCGTCATGCCGAAAGGCACGGTCTCGATCGAAGACACAGGGCCATGAAAATAATGCTGTAACAGCTCCTGAAATAAGTGTTCCAATATCTATACACCTCTTTTCTGATCAGCGCGCTCCCCCTATGATCGATCTTATAAAACCCCATCCTGATTCATGGTCTCACTCAGCAACTGCCCCTCCATTCGGGGAATTTTTTTTGGGGGGGAGTTCCTCATGCAACATATTTCTCTGACGATCATTAGACGCCTTGCTCCTCCCTATAATGACTGACATCCCCATGCAGAAGGATGGAAGGGACGTCATCGGTCAGCTCGATCTTGCTCAGGCATGTCGGATGGATGTAAGGCAGATCCCACAGCCGATCCAAACTTCTCCCCTCAAAATAAGCCATTAACAGCTTAACCACCACGGTATGCGTGACCAGCAAAATACGAGAGCCCGGATTTGAAGCGACGATTTCGTTCAGCTTGTTAACCGCACGCTCTCTGACCTCGAGAAACGTCTCACACCCCTCGACACCGAACAGCTCCGGATGATTCCAGAAATGATCCAACTGCTGAGGATACATTTCGCGGATCCGTTCCTGCATCTCTCCTTCCCATCCCCCCAGATTAATCTCTCTGAATTCATCACATGCCGTAATTTGCACATTCCGGTTCCCCTTGATGAGCTCGGCCGTATGGTATGCCCTTGAACTGGTACTGGAGAAGATGAAATCAAATGGTTCATGCTGCAAGGCTTCGCCGAGCCATTCCGCTTGCTGAATGCCCAGCTTCGTCAGCGGCGAATCCATATGACCTTGAAAACGATGCTGCACGTTCCACTCGGTTTGTCCGTGTCTGACAAGATAAATGGTGGTTGTCTCTTTCATGTTCCTTCCTCCCTACCTAGTGAGTCATCGTCGATTACTCTAAGCGGTCACCTTGTCGTATGGCATAAGCCAGCTTGTAAAGATCCGCGATATCCTGCCTGCCCGTCTCCTCCAATCGCTTCACGGCTTCCTCCAGTTCAACCGCCTCCACTGCGATGACCTGCTCCCCATCCTCGGGATTCAGCGGCTCCCCAACGATGCGTACATCCCCGTACCCAACCAATCGGACAAAATGAGGATGGGGAATATGCGGCCGATAAGGTGTCTTGCTGCTGGACTCGCAGCGAAACTGGCCAAAGACCCGGTATGACTCGAGTTCTGCGCCTAGCTCCTCCCTCACTTCCCGCCGGAGTCCCTCGATATAAGCCTCGCCAGGCTCCAAGGTTCCGCCAGGAAGCTCCCAGCTGCCGTCCGCTATCTGAAAAATAACGCAGCGTTCCCCGGCGAATGGAATAATCGTGACATTGCTGACCATCGATTCATCGAAATCTTCGCCCAGGGCAAACCGGGCTCGCACCACGCCCCAATGGATATCATTCGATAGGGCCGGATACAGGGTTAGATCCGTGCTTTTTCTCATAAGCGTAATCCTCCAGCCTTGCAGATATTCATGCAACCTATGTAGCGTTGTAGTCGCGGACCATAAGCACCTGCTCCATCGAGCTGGCGAACCCAAGCGCCTCCAGCACATCCACCAATTCCTTATGCGAAGCCCGGATATTGAATGCGGATCGCTTGCAAGTGGAACCAGGCTGCATCATCTCGAGCGCTGCTGCCTTCAACACGGCTATGGCATCCCGGTAACCAGGAGCGGTTTCGCAGCGGAACAGCGTGGTCGCCTGCAAACGGCCCGCAGCATCGAACGCACGCTTAAACAAACCGTAGCCCACAAGTTCTTCCCCTTCATAAACAAGCACGCACTCGCCGTCCTTGATACTGGCAGCGTCTGTCTGCCAGACTTCGCCGGATCGATAGAAGTCTGCGGAGGCGGCCTCCGCGGCTAGGCCTCTGACCAACGTAAACGAGGTCGACGCTTTCTGCTGATCCTGCGCCTCTAACGATTGTTCATTTGTCATGATGAGCAGCCGATCGATGATTTCATATCCGACGCTTTCATAGAGGCGAATCGCGGCCGCATTCGTGCTGATCGCCTCTAAATAGGCACGACGCACGCCCTGCTCCTTATAGAGGGCGTCGTTTTTCTCCATCATGGATCTGCCGATTCCTTTGCCCCGGAAATTCGGAGCTATTGCCGTCCCTCCGTTACGCGCAATGGTTACGCCGTCATCCAATCGAAAACTGTTCATGACGATGCCGGCCGGTACGCCATCCACGTAACAAGCGAGTGAGCGCTCCAAACATAAGCCATCATTCCCGATCCGGGCAATGAAGCGGTCCAGCGGCATGGAAGCGTTCACCATATAGCCTTCAAACGAGAGATTCCACAGCTCGGATACTTCCCGAATCGGAAGCTCGCTTAACGGTTTGTACGTAATCATGTTCTTTATTCCTCCTGGTATATGGGCATTAAATAAGTGTGGCACATTGGGAGATGCTTACTATGAAAAACATGCAGGAAACACCTGGGTATGTACCCACTCGTGTGCTCCTGCATGTCTTTGCATAACTTATTTCGATTTAAAGAGCTGCATCGTCCACGCTGTCCAGCCAAGCTTCGATGCTGCCGATGACGGAAGTGACGCAGCCATCCTCGAATGGAGAGATCAGGCCTGCCACCTTCACCAGTTCAGTGAAGGATTTGCTGCCGCCTTGACGGCAGAGGTGCAGATAATCCGCCCATGCCGCGGATTGGTCCTCGTGCATCTTCTTCCAGAATTGGAATGCACAGATTTGAGCCAGCGTATAGTCGATATAATAGAACGGCGAATTGAAGATATGTCCTTGTTTATGCCAGAAGCCGCCTTGCTCCAGATACGCATTATCATCATAGTTCCGGTGCGGCAGATATCTCCGCTCGATTTCACGCCATGCCTGTTTCCGTTCGGCCGGCGTAGCATCCGGATTCTCGTAAACGAAGTGCTGGAATTCATCAACCGTTACCCCGTAAGGAATGAAGATGAGTCCGCTCGCCAGATGGTCGAAGCGGTATTTATCCGCCTCGTCCTCAAAGAAGCGGTCCATCCACGGCCATGTGAAGAATTCCATGCTCATGGAATGGATTTCGCATGCCTCATAAGTCGGGAATCCATACTCCGGTACCTCGAAACCTCTGCTCTCGTACACTTGGAACGCATGACCGGCTTCGTGCGTCAGCACGTCAATATCGCCGGAAGTCCCGTTGAAGTTGGAGAAGATAAACGGTGCGCCGTACTCGCTGATATAGGTACAGTATCCGCCGCTCTGCTTGCCTTTTTTGGCAACCAGGTCCATAAGGCCGTTCTCCTGCATGAAGGTGAAGAACTCGTGAGTTTCCGGAGACAATTCCTCGTACATCTTCGCGCCGTTGTTCACGATCCAATCCGGGTCGCCCTTCGGCGTGGCATTCCCCGATTTGAAGGAAAAATTCTCGTCGTAGTACAGCAGTTGATCCACATCGATCCGCTTCTGCTGACGTTCTTTCAGCTTGGACGCAACCGGAACGATATGCTCCAGCACCTGGTTCCGGAAATTAGCCACCATCTCCGCATTGTAATCCGTGCGGGCCATGCGAGCATAACCCAGCTCCACATAATTGTTGAAGCCAAGCTTCTTGGCAATCTTGGTTCTCACCTTGACCAGATCATCATAGATGCGGTCGAAGGTGGCTTCGTTCTCGGCCATGAAACCGCTGGAAGCCTCCATTGCGCGTTTGCGCATATCGCGATCCGTCGATTGCTGGAACGGAATCAGCTGCGACAGGGTGCGTTCTTCGCCTTCGAACTGAATTTTTGCAGAAGCGATCAGCTTCGCATATTCCGTCGTCAGCTTGTTCTCCTGCTGCAAATCCTCGATGATCTCAGGGCTGAAGGTTTTGAGCGATAGCTCAGCCAGCTGAAACAGCTGCCGTCCCCATTTGTCCTCCAGTTGGGCTCTGAATTTCGAATCCACGAGGGCCCGGTAATAATCCGTTATGTATTCCTGGATGACCGGTCCGTTCTCGTCGAAGAAATCCTGCTCTGCCTTATAGAACTCGTCGTTCGTATCAATCGAGTGACGGATGTACACCAGTTGACTCAGGGTATCCATCTCGCTGCGAAGTTTGTTAATACGGGTCATCGCCTCATCCTGTTCCTCGTACGTGCCGGCGGAGGTGAAGGCGTTCAGTTGTTCCTTGAACTTTTGCTCAAAAGCTTTTACGTCGGGGCGTTCATAGCGATACTCGCTGAATTTCATAAGATACACCTGTCCTTTCCAAAATAAAAAATGCATCCTGGCGTTTGATCGCATGGCTTCAAATCACCAAACTATATGTAAATTCTATATACAAATCCGAATATCCTTCACAGTCTATGAAATTCTATACACCCCGATTGGTTACGTCATGATCTTAAGTCCGATGGCTGAAGCGAGAATCAAAGCGATGAAGAACATACGGCGCCATTCCTTCGGTTCTCCAAACGCGAACATCCCCAGCAGCGTGCTGCCTGCTGTCCCCATTCCCGTCCAAATCGCGTAGGCGGTTCCCATGGAAATGAAATTCATCGCATACGTCAGCAGCAGGAAACTGGAGCCAAGCGAACAGGCTAAAAAAACGTAGGATCCCAAGCTGCGGTGCAGGGTTACCCGTCTTAAAGCAATAACACCCAGAACCTCGCACAACCCGGCTGCAATCAGAGCGATCCATTCCATTAGATGCCACTCTCCTTCGCTTGACGATCCGTATCCTTCGTGACCAGCTTAAGCCCCAGCACGCCTGCGGCCAGCATGCCAATCAGTAGGAGCTTGACGGGATTCGCTTCCTCGCCAAACACGAGAATCTCCGCCAGCACCGTGCCGGCTGTGCCGAGTCCTGTGAAGATCACATAGACCGTGCCGATGGGAAGCTTCGCCGCGGAGTCCAAAAAAACTTTAAAACTGAATACGATCGATGCGATGGTGATGACCCACTGCCACCATACATCGGAATGTTTTAAACCGGATACCCAGACAACCTCCAGCGCTCCCGCCAATAATAAGAGCCACCATGCCTTCTTCATCCCCCAACATCCCTTCCACTCTGTATTTGTTTAAATCGGTTTATGATGTCGTTGTGATTGTAATCCAAATTTGGCATGCCGTATAATGATCATTAATAATGATGTCATCATTTTTAGTGATGCCTGAAGGAGAGAGGAAGGTTTAGATGGAGCTTACCGATCTGAAGGTTTTTCTGAGGATTGCCGATGAAGGAAATATCACCCGCGCCGCGGAGCAGCTTGGGTATGTGCAGTCGAATGTAACGGCCCGGGTCAAAAAACTGGAGAATGAATTGGGGGTTCCCTT
Organism: Paenibacillus sp. HGF5; assembly: GCF_000204455.1. Lineage (NCBI taxonomy): Bacteria > Bacillati > Bacillota > Bacilli > Caryophanales > Paenibacillaceae > Paenibacillus > Paenibacillus sp. HGF5. The sequence continues at coordinate 89,079 of NZ_AEXS01000019.1, forward strand.
GTTTAACAGGCACTCCAATGGAGTAACCTTGACGGAGAAAGGGCGTATGTTCCTGGACTATGCGTGTACCATCATCAACCTGTCCGAAGAAGCGGTGAGAGCCGTGCAGGAACAGCCGTATCCAAGCGGTTCATTAGCCATTGGCGTCGTGGACACGGTTCATTGCGGGCACTTCATTCAATCCTTGTCCGACTATCAAACCATGTACCCTGACGTCACGCTGTCGCTGTTGACTGGCAGCTCTTCGGAGCTGATTACTCAAGTTCTGAACTATCAGCTGGACGGGGCTTTTGTGACAGGAACCATTCCGACAAAGCTGGCAGCCGATTATATTGAAGAGGATGAAGTCATGCTGCTGACCAAATCCAAAGAGCAGCCCTTTCCCGATCTTGCGGTGACCAAATGGGCCGTAGCCCCCGCGGGATGTCCGTTTCGAAGCGCCCTTGAAGCATGGCTGCTAAGCGAAGGCATTCCGCTAACCAATACGATAGAGGTCTCCTCGTTGGAAACCCAGCTCAGCATTGTACGGTCAGGACTTGCGGCTGCGCTGCTTCCCAGCTCCGTCTTAAGCGGAGAATATGCCAATATGGGCAGCTATCAGGTCCCGGAAGCCTTCCGGCACACCTCGACTAGCCTGGTCCGGCGCAACGACCGGTTCAGGAACAAGGCGTTTTCTGCTTTTGCCGAGCTGGTTAAGGTCAATTTTGAGATGAAGGAAAGATCATGAGTTATACGTAGGCCTGAACATCACCATGACATTTATCCAGCGTGAGATGCAGTCGATATTTTTCCTCTTGAACAAATCGTCTGGCCGTTGAAATGTTTCGTAATGTTCATCTCAAGCCTAATCAATATTCCCTGCAGCTATAAGCTCATCCATTTTGAACAGGGAATGCAAAGTAAGACCGGCTTCCTCCAGTCTCTGTCTTCCTGCCGGATTACGTTCAATGACGCAGATGACATGCTCGACGACCGCTCCAGCTTCTCTCAATTCGTGAACGCTTAACAAGATTTGTCCTCCGGTCGTCACCACGTCCTCAATCACACATACGCGTTTACCCTTAATGTCCGAACCTTCCGCCAATTTGCAGGTGCCGTATTCCTTTGCTTTTTTTCTTACAAATGCGGACGGAGTGCCTGACTTCAAGGATAGCGCAGTTGCAATCGGAATTCCCCCCATTTCAAGTCCTGCTAACACTTCCGTATCTTCAGGAATAAGCCCGACCAGCTCCTCAGCTACTTGGGCCAGAATAGCGGGATCTGACTCAAACAAGTATTTATCAAAATACTCATGAGACGTTTGACCCGAGCGTAAAGTAAAGGTTCCCGTTAAATGGGTTACATCATAGATTTCCTTTGCCAAGTTCAACGTCATCATGGTCCTCCCAGTGTGGATATGATCGTATTAATTCCCGCCAGTTCCATCTGCTCCTCGATATAATGCGCAACGCCATCCAGCTCATTCGAGTCGACAATATGATCAGCCAGGTGCTGGATTGTCTCGTGCGCATTCCGGACCGCGATCCGGGTGCCTCCGGCCTCGAACAGGCCGACATCATTGATGTGGTCGCCGAACACCACCGTGTTCTCCAGATCAATCCCCATGTGGGCGGACCATAATTGGAGGCCGCCTCTTTTGTTTGCTTTGGCATGGCTGAATTCGAGGAAGTAGTGGTTGCGAATGTAATAATCCGGCATCATATGCGCATGAATCACGTCGCCGTATAATGCCGTGACCTCTTGCCGAATCGGCTCCAATTCTTCATGTAATCCGATGTAGGTAAGAGCCAATGTCCGGTAATCCGGCGGACACTTCAGGTTCTTCACTTCCAGGAACCGCGGATCATGGGGGCGGCCGGCATAGAAGGTCATCTCTCCCTCTCTGCGCAGCGTCTCATGCAGAACACGCTCCCGCTGGTCCTTATCGAGCGAGAAATAAAAGGGTGTAATGCCGTGCTTTTTCCCAACGCCGATAATCTCATTCGAAATGTCGCGCTCCAGCCAGTATCCATCCACAACGGTTTGATTCGACCCGTCATATATCAAAGCGCCGTTATATAGAATCACGGGGTATTTCCACGGGATATCCGAAACGACGCTCTGAGCGCTAATATAACCGCGGGCAGTCGCAAACGTGACGATCAAGTCCCGCTCCAATGCATCCGTGACAACGTTCATCGTATAGGGTGATAAGGTTTGATCCGATCGCAGAAGCGTCCCGTCGAGATCCGTAATATATGCTCTTTTTTTCATAGTGAAGCAGTCCTCCTTCGCCGTCGGTATGTGACAAAACCCAGCCTTAGAATAGCTCATGCCAAGACTGGGCCATACGTGTGAGTTAGACGTCTTCCATGATTATACAACTTTCGAGATGAAGATGGTAAAGCTTAATTGCTTATTTCGCTTCAATGTACGTTTATTTCTGAGCCAGGACTGTTAGCGCAGCATCGGGAAGGCTTCACCGCTCGGAATGAAGGCCCCCACCGGGCAAATGAGGCCGTTGAATCCTATTTGCTCGAGGAGCAGCGAATCGGTAGAGTATCGGAGTTTGTTAAACCGAGATCCGCTGCGGACATGCTGCTGGGAAGCTGCTATCAATATGCTTTTCAACTAAACTTTCTAGGCCTCCCCTTGTCCGATGAAGATCAGAATGAGTATGTACATCGGGTGTTGGATACATTGTTTGCAGGCATTGGGAACGAATGAACGGAGAGTAGGCATGACTTGCCCTTTCTTTGGTCCTTACACACCGAGAATCAGGTATCCCAGTGTCATAAATAGAAAAAGAAATAATAGCAGCACGGAGTGACCTACAATGGCTGTAATACCGATTCGTGATAGTTCACCACGAGTAATGCTAATGAGTGCCAACAGAATCCCCACTGGCGACAACAGAAGAATCGACGCATACGACAGTCCCTGTAAGGGAGTGCCTGCCTCCGGCGGAAACATGAAGCTGTACAGCGTGAACAAGGTGATGCAGATAAATAATGTCAGAGACACATGGGACAAATACCATCTCATCACGTAACCTCGGCCAGCATGCCCGACAGAATACCGGCTCTGCGAACGACCCCAGTCTTTTGAGGAATTTCCCTTATAAAACTCAGCATAGGGTTGGCACCTCCGAAAATTATTTAGTGATACGCGGCTGAAGATACCCCACGACTTCTTGTATGTCCTGAATCTCGGCAAACGGAAAAACTCCCATGCGGTTCATTCTCGCGATGTCCCCACGATATGCGATAAATGGAATTCCGGCGCTCTCGGAGGCCTTGCCGTCCACCCAGGCATCTCCGACAGAGAGCCACTCCTTTGGCGAAGTGTGCGAAAAATGCTGGAGTACCGCCATATATCCATCCGATGCAGGCTTTAATAAACCCATGGCTTCCCTGCCGATAATGAGATCGAAGTAATGAGCAATCCGGTTCTCTTCTAATGCAGTCATCGCTGCTTCTATCGCATTGTTCGTCACGATAGCAAGATGCAGCTGTCCATGTAATTGCTGGACGAGCTCCATAGCTCCATCTTCAAGTTTTGCTCCCATCATTCCTTGGATTTCATGTTCCTTGGCAATATCCCACATCATACAGCTCAGCTCTTCCGACAGCTGCCCCGTATTCATGGCTTCAGCTATGATGGTTGAGGTGGTATGGGTATCCATGGACAGGCCTGGGGGCAAAATGCTGTGATCGCACAAAAAGGCATAGATATCCCGCTTCATTGCACCAAAATCAATGCTGGAATGCAGCAGCGTGTTATCCATATCAAAGACAATCCCTTTTATCTTAAACTCGATATCTAATCAACTCCCGTCATGGTAACGCCATGAATGGCTGCTCCGCTAGGTAATCCTGACTTGGGTATGGCGACCAAGGATGTGACGCTTGCCTGGCCGGGGTAACCCTCTGTCACATCATCCTCATATGAAGCTAAAGTGATGTATAGATGATTCTTTTGATCCCCTATCTTTTGGTCGGTCATCTTCAAGGATGCAATCCGAAAACCTTTTGCCGAAGGAAGCTGCCCACCGCTGACCAACAGATAAATTTCCTGATCCGTTTCCTTAAGCACCCATCCGCCGGGAGCTCTATTTATGCCGTCATCATAAAGCTGTTGAATATCCGGATCAAGGTGCTCAACCGAACGGTGCTCCCAGGTGAATTCCGGAGCCGTTTTGGTATATAGGAGCTGCGTGTACGGAACTTGCATGTATTTGATCTCAGCGGCTTTGCGCGCTTCCTCCATCACAGTTTGTGCTTCTTTGGAATCATTACTTCTCTGCCCATGGCACCCAGCCATCAATAACATTGCAGCAATCATGGTGAGCATTAGCCTTCTGCTGATACTTTCTCGCATATCCTTGTTAACCCCTTCATTCCCTAGTCATAGACAACTTCCGTACCGGCGATAAAATCGTGCAGGGAACGCTTATCCTCGCGCAGCGCAACCATAAAGATGCTCACAATAATTCCAATTCCAAGGGTTAACGCATACACGATTCCCGCCACGAGGTTGCGAAGCAGCATCGTCCCGAGGCCCGGCGGCTCAAGAAAATCGAATTTGCGAATACGAATGCCGCACATGCGCTTACCGATCGTATACCCATTCCAGTACACTGGCACCAGGATACCGTATAAACCGAAGATCAAGTTACTGATCGGCTCGTTCTCATAATTCCCCGTGATAAGTCCAGCTATGATCGTTAGCGGAAGCGACACAATAAGTCCATCCAGAATGTTGGCTCCTAGCCTGATCCAAAAGCCGGCCACTTGGTTATCGGTCATCTCGACTCCCCCTTAAATTCACTCCATACTCAAAAAAAAGACTTCCTGCCGACACTTCATTTGTTATGAGGCGGATCGAATTCCTTCCAGTTCTTCTTGATCTTATTCAAATCTTCCGAATGCCATCTGCCGATACTCGGACCTAAGAAACACAAGATGCCGACAATCAGGCTGATCCAGCTTAATACCAACGGGCCTTTGCCTACATAGGTCAACATCGAATCAAACATCTCTTTGCTCCATGACGTCAGGTTGGATCCGAATATGGCAGCTGCCAGATACCGCATACCATACAAGAACACCGATATGCAGATAAAGATCATACCCATCGCTTTATGGTTCATAGAACGCCTCTTTCCACACAACATTTTCCAAATCCCTGATATCATTGTAAGCTTCGGTGCTTGATCGAACAATAGTTTTTCCACTTTTCCCCATGCCGTTGTCATCAAACGAAGGAGTAAATAACCTTAACACGCAACAACATTCGCGATACAAAAGAAAGGAATGACCTCCTACGTTGTAGTGAAGCCATTCCATTCAATTCTGCTTGTTATACACTATTGTGCCGTTGGCCGGAATATGCAGCTATCCGCTCCTCCATTTCCTGACGACTCCCAGCAAACCATAACCAAGGGTAACGCCGATCGAGTTCAACATAAAATCATCCACATCCAGACTGCCCCGCCTTGAGATCAACTGTATCATTTCGAGCAAGAATAACCCGGTCAAAAAGAAACCCAGCATTTTACGGAAGCCCACCCGAAATGCAAGCGGAATCAGCACTCCAAAGGGTACAAACACAGCGATATTTCCAACCATATTGATCAGGGAATCCATCCCGCGAATGGGAAAATAACTGGCCATCGTCGAGAATGGCACCAGGTTGTAACTGTATTCCGGTTTCTTTATCCTTCCGAATCCCCAGATCATCCAGTAAGACAACAACATGGTATAGCCGAGAAGGAGAATGTGGGCAGTTAATCTTATATGGGATTTCATCTCAGGTCTCCCCAGCAATTCACGAATATTTGTCCAAGACAAAATCCTCGATCATTTCAATATTTCTGCGATCCATAGCATACTGTCTGATGTGTTTCTTAATATTCGGATACAAAATAATGTCGTCCAGCTGCTCGAGCGGTATCCATTTCACATCGGTTTGATTCGGATCTGGCGCAGCCGGAAGCTTCGGAAAGGACCCTTCAAGCGGATAACATTCGAACACGATGTATAACGTATGGATGCCCGATATGTTATCTCTGGACTGTTTATGCGGAGCATACTCGTACACGAATGCGACAGGCCCCACCTGCGCCTCCAGCGTGGTTTCCTCACGCAATTCCCTCAAGGCTCCCTCCACGATCGACTCCCCCGGCTCGGCCCCGCCCCCTGGCAAATTATAATGCAATCCGTTCTCATCTACATACTCGACTAATAACACAGACTCATCCCTCAGAACCAAGGCTGTCGGTCTCACTCGTATGTGGTACGTCATCATAACCACCTCTCCCGGCTTACAAAAAACGGCCGAACGTACTTGATCTGTCTATCATACAATCAACGCGGCCGATATGGAAATATGATGTATCCTTTCCTCAGTATCTCGCTAGTCAGTATATCCCGTGTTTGTTCTGCTATCATTCACGTTCGATCACTATCATCCAGTCTCACGTTTTCTCCCGTTTCGCGGGAAACATTCGCCGCCTCCAGAAAACGAACGATCTCCAGCGTTTCGGACAAGGGAACATCGGAAACGCCCGTCGTGAACATCTTCATAATCTGATCCAGCAGACTGGCGTAATATGGCTTGGGGTGCTTCATGATGTCCACGAAGCTGCTGGCCTCCGCGCGATGAACGGTCAACCCGAAGCGGTCGTTGCCTGCCCGATTGCCCCGTATCGTTCCGATTCTCCCGTCTTTCCAAACCGCCGTTAACACTTCATGCCGCTCCGTTGCGGCTACATGGACGCTTACGCAACCGGGCCCGAGAACGCGGTACAGCATTTCAGCCGTATGAATGCCGTACCAGAAAAATCCCGGCTGCGTAGGTTGAAGGGGAAGCGGTCCCGCGCAATCCACGCCAATGATATCATCCACTCCGCCGCGAGCCAATTCATCCTGTAATCCTTGCGCATACCGGAGAGATGAGCAACTCATAACGGTTACCTGATACTGCTCCGCTAATTCGGCAATTTCCCTTGCATCCTTACTGCTCACCGCAAACGGCTTATCAATAAAAACCTGTTTGCAATAAGGAGCAATCGCGCGAAATAAAGACAGATGCGACCTTCCATCCACCGCTTCCAGCATGACGGCATCGACCTGTTTGGCCACGTCTTCCGGACTCTCCAATATCTCCGTTCCCCATGCCGCGAGTTCCTTCGTATACCCCTCCACCCGGCTTATGCTCAGCTCAAAGTCCGGCGACCCTCCGGGAAAAGCTGCCGTCACCCGTGCACCTGGAACGTGATATGGATGCGACTTGTCATGGAGCATTTTCGAAAAAATGGAAACATGGGATGTATCCAAACCAATCATACCGATTTTCATAGTCATAAGTTCATTCTCCTTTACCTTCAGCATTTTAGATGATCTCGCTGGCTTTTCCATTCGCTACATGACTAAGGATATCCAGCAGCCGGACAAAGGCTTTTCTTTCACCCATCATATCATCCTGCACGACTAAAGGACGTGACTTTAATTCGTCTTTTAACCTGCACCTGGACCCAATACTAAAAGACCGCCTCCATCTGTCAACCAGATGAGAGGCGGCCTTTCACATTTGCTTATAAATGTGTTATGTAATTGTATAATGCGCACTTCAATATGCTAAGGCTCCATCCTCCACTTGATCACGAAGAAGCGGTTGGCCATAGCCACGATAGCGAACACGATGGCAAAGGTAATAAAACCAGAGTCGATCAGGCAAGCAACGGCGGTCGCAAATATGAGAAATTCAATAAGCAGCACGACGGCAAGCGGCAACTTGACTTTTGCCTTCGGCTATATGGTCATGCCCCAGATGACGGCTGTCAGCAGCGGCAGTCCAATCCCGAGAGCTACCTGTGCCACGAGTCCGGAACCAAAATGGAAGCCCCAGTAACCTATCGAAAACAACAAAATCAATTCCAATATAAATCGGAGGGCGAGATTCAGTATTTTGAACATCGAGGAACACCTTCCGTTTCATGTCATGCACCTATTTATACTACAGGCATTAAAGCTCGATTTGCTCCAAATGATGGAGCAGGTGATCGACATAATCGTTAAACAACCACTCCAGCGTGACCTCCGTTTTATCGGGCAGCACGCATTTCTTCTGGAAGTCGGATGAATCGGCTCTTTGCATGACCCGCAGAATCATCCGGTTAACCTGCTGCCACAGTACCAGAACATCCGCTTGATTATATCGATTCTGATAATCGTTCACCTGGACCCAATCGTTCTGCGCGTAACCTTGAATCGCAATAGGGTAGTCCGACACCAATATTTTTACAAACCGGATATGGTTATTGACCGCCGAATCGCATAGATGGCCCAAGATCTCCTTTTTGGACCATTTATCAGGCGTAAGCTTCAGATTGAATTCCACCTCGTCGATTGCCGTTACAATTTCCGTTACTTCAGAAATCAAGGATTCCAGCTTCATAATGGATTCCATGCATTTTTCCTCCTTCTCGTTCATGATTCTATTCGTGTAATCGGCAGGCCCATGAAATCACTGTAATGCTTAGCCGCCTCCCGAAACGCCTCTTCTCGATGGCCCAACGGAGAGAACGGGCTTAACGTGATTTCGATGCCGCTGCGCTTGATCTCCCGCTTCCAGATACCGACCACTTCTCCTCCAGCGACCATGATGGGTTGGAAAATCCCGTTGCGAAAGGGAGCGATTTGGGCATCATGCTCTGACTCGATAATTGCGCTGCGATCCTTGTACCCCAAGTAATATTCATCAAAACCCGGAAGCAGAACCACCGAATCCGTATCAGCGGACGCGGCCGACCCAGCAACAGAGCTCCAGTATTCCGTGCCGTTGACAAAATCTAAACGAAGATCTGATTTGACTGCCTCAAAGCCTCGTTTAGCGTCCGTCAGCGTCAATCCGACCCACCATGCAAAATCCTGAACCGTTGCGGGCCCGTGTCCTGTAAAATAGCGGAGCGCAAGCTCTGCCAGCGATTCTTCTAGCGTCAGCTCCCTTAAATTCGGGACCCACTCATCGAGCAGCACGAAGCTTTGCTGTTTGCCTTCATGCGGGCCGAAACAGATCATGCCGGTCCGTCCCAAATATCCGAGAATGTAGTAGCCGCGTCCATTCTTGGTGCTGATCCCCGCATCCTCGAGCAGCTCCATTAGTCTGGGACGGGATACGGGCGTACAGCCACTCAACGCATCGCTGATTAGCGTCCTGCACCGATGGAGCGTACTTCCGTCAAGCTCAAGTTCGGCCTGCTTCTTCTTATCATTCGTAAGAAAACGCGATTCCGTCAGCTTCAACATCCACTTGGTATCCTCGGCAGGCACGAAGAAAATCGTTCCACGCATCGGCCAAGTCAGCACGATTTTGCGATCGTTCAGGGCCTGCTCCACATCGGATAGTTTGGCGGACTGCGCACGTAGACCGATTCCCCATACCGCTTGGTGGTAATCCTGTGCCTGAACAGCGCCTAATTCTCTTACAACTTCTACCGGGCTCACATGCTTCATCCCTGTTATGCGCTGATTGTAGAGCCGTTGATTCGCTATGGTTTGACTTAGCACATCCATACACTCTCCCAGGCCATGAATATTGTTTCGTCGAAAAGCTATGATTTCAAATCCGGAATGGACATCCAGGCCCGATCATTCTGCCAGCTCACCTCGACCGGCGTCTCAAAGAACGAGGTCAAATTGCCGCTGGTCAGCATGTCACGGGAACGCCCCTTCCGGAAGACAGTGCCCCGGCGGATGAGCAAGGAGTGTGAGAAGATCGGCAGGATTTCTTCGATATGGTGGGTAACGAACAGCAAGGTCGGCGCATCGGGTTTTGAAGCCAGAGCCGTAATGCTGGACAGCAGCGCTTCCCTCGACAGAAAATCCAGTCCGTTACAGGCCTCGTCCAGTATCAACAGCCTTGGAGAAGCCATAAGGGCCCTAGCGATCAGCAGCTTCTGCTTCTCCCCTTGCGAACAAGTTTCATATGTACGACCCAGCAGATGAATACAATTAAAATCCTTCATCAGCTGCTCGGCCTGTTCCCGGTCAGCTTCATCCACCTTCTGATATAGGCCGATCGAGGCGTGTTTGCCGCTAATCACGACATCTAGCGTGGATTCGCTCGGCCGGATTCTTTCCTGCAGCGAGGAGCTGACCCAGCCTATCGATTTACGCAATTCTCTTAAATCCACCCTGCCAAAACGATGCCCGAGCACCGAAACCGTACCGCTGGTCGGCCAGATGTAACCATTAATCATATTTAAAATGGTGGTCTTCCCGGAGCCGTTCAGTCCGAGCACCGCCCAATGCTCCCCTTGCTGCACGGTCCAATCCACGCCTGTAAGAACGGTCTTTTGCTCCCTTCTCCAGGTTACGTCATCCAGTTCAATCATCTTGCTCATTGCTGCTCCCTCTCCTTCTTCAATCTGCTGCGCCATTTCGTTTCTCTTTTCAAGGATTATACCAGCAATTACATATTCCTCAATAAAAAGATGAAATCCAGCCTTGTGATCAGCTAGGCTCATTGATTTGATAATCTACTTCTGCTCGTTCTTCTCTGGAGATTGAATTTGGGAGAAGACATTCCTATATAGTGGAGGTATGTAAACATGCTACTAATCGATCAAGGCATTGCCATGCTGAAAATTTCCGCAGCCATGATGGGACGCATCGAAACGATCCACCCGACATTCCTCTGGGATCATCAGAATTTGGTGCTTATCGATTCCGGCTATCCCGGCCAGTTCCCGCTGATTCAGGAGCAGATATCGGACTGCGGCTTTTCTGTTCAGGATGTAAGCAAAATTATTATAACACACCAGGATTTGGATCATATCGGCAGTTTGCCAGCTATCATCCAGCACTGCAAACAAGCCCCGGAAGTGTACGCCAGCGAAATCGAAAAGCCTTATATCGAAGGCGATACAAGGCTTGTCAAATTATCGCCCGAGGCTATCGCGCAAGCGCTGGCTTCGCTGCCGGATAACGTGCCGCTGGATTGGAGGAACGCGTTTAAACACATGCTGGAGAACCCGCCCACGTCACCCGTGAACCGCATGTTGCGCGACGGCGAAGAGCTGCCGTTTGGCGGCGGTATCATCGCGATCCAGACGCCGGGCCATACCCCCGGCCACACCAGCTTATACCATATACCGAGCAAAACCCTGATTGCCGCGGATGCGCTGAACGTCAGGGAGGGACAACTGATCGGGCCGGATCCGGCAGCCACTGTCGATTTGGCGTTAGCCCGGCTCTCCTTGCAGAAGCTCACCCACTATGACATCCGCAACGTGATCTGTTACCACGGCGGGTTATTTACGGACAATCCCAACCAGCGCATTCGTGAATTGGCTTATGTTTAAGCGTTTGTCGGTCCACTGTCGATCAAGAAGACCTCACTTCACTTCTTTCGTTCTTCTGTCCGTCGATCCAGCTAATCTCAAGGTGCCACGTATACGTGCCGCCGGCCGGCACTTCGGCCGCTGCCTGACGATGCATGGCATACGAGAGATCATCGAGCAGCCCCGTCGCAGGCTCCAGCGCAAGATGGTACTGTCCCTGATAGCCGCCATAGTTCGCCCAAATCGCTAAATAAGGCACCTGCTCTTTAGGAAACGTCATGCGGAGTCCTTCTTCCGCAACCGGATCGTAAATGGAAGCTTGCCCATCCGGCAGCTCGCCAGCAAAATAAAACTTCTCCGCCGATGCTTCTAGCCTGCTCTCGGTTCGATTCAAGCGGATATGGGGCTTTTCATCCCATGGCTGCGGCCATTTCCGAATATCGCCGGATTCTCCCAATCGACCGTTCGCCGAGTACGATACGATGATCTCCCTCAGCTCGTTGGGAACGATAATCTCTGCGCCTTCATCGATCTGAAACAACGGATGCGCGGCCCACAGGAAACAGAACGGGAACGGACACGGATTATGAACGGCATAATCGATCCGTAGGGTATCTTCACGGGGGAAGGAGTAGGTTTTGCGCAGCTGATAAGGTATTCGGATTCCCTGCACGCTGCAGTGCAGCTGTTCTTCCTCGGTGTGCGCCTTCCATGGAATGGACCAGACCTCGCCATGATCCGGAAGCTCCGTTCCTTCCCATGGATACGCGGGATACCGGCAGTCATTGATCGTTGGAAACATTTCGTCCCACCCGCTGCCGTCCCGCTGTCCAAAGGAGCTTGCATACCCGTTCGTTTCCAGAGCTCCAGCAGGCTGCACCAGCCATTCCCGGCCAGTCTTTCGATTGCGAAGCGAGATGACCCTGCTTCCGAGTTCAGGCACCAGGACCATCTCCATCACCTCCGTGCGCCCTGTCCAAACCTCATATCCATCCAGCATCCCTTTGCTCCAGATCATCTTCGTCATCCTCCTCCGTTGTAGTCAAGGCATTACCCGGAATGCACAAATGCTCAAGGACCGTTCATAACGGCCCTTGAGAAGGAAGTGTCAATCTCTTACGTCAACCTCTTGCAAAGCGACAAATGCAACGCAGCTCCTTGATGGTGAGACTCCAGCTGCAGCACCTCGCGGAACAGCTTCTCCGCGGACTGCCGGTCACCGAGACCAAGATGCCCAAGCCCCATCATGTAGCGGCAATGAATTTCGTTTCTTCGGTCCAGATCTTCATCAAACACCAGAAAGTCCGGCAGCGATACGGCAAAGTAATCGATGCTCTGAGGCTCGAATATATGCTTCTCCCCGTAATCGATCAGCTTGTTAAACCGGCTGCGGGCTTCATTCTCTCGGCCCAGTCTCCGCAGCGCGGCCCCTTGATAAAAAATCATGTGCGGCGGCTGATCGTTGTAATACATCGCGCTGGCCGGCTCATCCAGCCCCTCCGAGGCTTTCATGAAGTACGCCTCCGCCTCTTCGGACCGGCCGAGCCCTTCGTATGCGCAGCCCAGGTAATAGTCGATGTTGTTCTCCTGCGCTCCCGTGAGCTTCCCTTCATTGATGTTGAGCGGATATTGCTTGGCAGTAAGGAGCTGCTCTATGGCTTCCTCGCAGCGATGCTCCCGAAGCAGCTGCTTCGCCAGCTCCACCCGGGCCAACACATACTGGGCCGGAACCTTGCCCTCGCCGCCTTCCCATGGGTGAAAGTTGCGTTTCAGAATCAATGCCAATGCCTCCTCATAACGATTCAGCGTATTGTGCAGCGTCAAATATTCCAGATATAAATCGTCACGCTGCTCGACCAGCTCCATGTGCTCCTCCATCCCTTTCAAGCGATCGGCCGGAGCATGACCGAGCTTTTTATACAGCTGGTCCAGCTCGTAGAAGACCCTGGCGTCCGCCGGATTCAGCGAGAAGGCGATTTGCAGGGATGCCAATGCTTTATCGCGGTCCTGCCTCTTGTTATAGTAAGCGAGCGCCAGATTCCGATGCGGCGTAGCGAAGCTGCCATCCAGAGCGACGGAAGCTTCCCAACTGCTTATGGCTTCATCGTAACGCTTCTTGTCGTACAGCAGATTCCCTAAGTAGTACATCGCCTTCGCATCCTGCGGCTGTATGCTGAGCGCCAGCTTTAACGTCACGTAGTCATGCAGGGAATTCGGGAAACAGTACGACGGATCGGCTTCCGAGGCCAATCGGTAGCAAGCGGATGCCTCTTCCGCCCGGTTCATCTTCATGAGTGCACTGCCTTGGTAGTAATAAACCATCGGATAGACGGCAGATGCCGCACGGCGTTCGAGGCGCTGCAGCACATTCAAAGCGTCGCCATATTGGCCTGCATCCGCATAGTCCTGAGCTATGGCGATATAGTTGTGCGGATTATCGCGCAAGAGCTGGGCAAGCGATTCGTAAACATGCCGGCTCTTGTCCCCTTGATTCCGTTCTTGATATACGGCTGCCAGCTCGTTCATCGCACCCGCATCCATGGGATCCAGCTTGAGCGTTTCCTCAAGCCATGACTCCGCATCCGCCAAGCGTCCCAGCTTTCTTAAGACAACGCTCTTGAGATGCCGCGCCTTATAATTACGGTACTGGGCAGCCAGGGATCGTTCGATCAGCTCGAACGCCTCCTCATATTCCTGCTTCTCGCAGGCAATCTGGGCTATAGCGAGATAGCCGGCCCCTTGCCAAGCCCCCGACCAGACCGATTTGTACAGATAAGCGTACGCTTCATCCAAACGTCCCTGCCACTTCAAGGCTTTGCCCAAATGATAGAACGGTTCGCTGTCATAGGGCCGGGCGTTATGGCGGGTCAAGGTTTCAATGGCTTTTCTAAAATAAACCTCACTCTGCGTAAAGCACCCTCTGCGCAGCAGGAGCAAACCATAGGCATTGTTCAGCCTTGCGTCTCCCGCATCGCGCCTTAGACCTTCCACATAATAGGCTTCCGGTTCATAGGTTGCGTGCCGATACTGCTCCAGATGCTGCCCTGCCAAGAACAGCGCTTCGGTATTCTTCAGCTCCTCCGGCTTGCCAATTGCCGTAGCCGGGTCCGGCGTTCGCTCCAAGGTACGCGGCTTGGGCTGGTAAGCGACCAGCTCTTTGCCGTCCGCAGCGAATACCGCCACCCGCACATCTTCTTCCCTGACGCCGGGATCAAGTTCGATCTCGGCCTGGAAGGTGTCGGCCGGCGCCAGCTTGACTTTCCGTTCCAAATAGGTGCGTCCCGCTCCGGTCACCAGGATGCGAGCCCCTTCCCTAACCGAGGTGGCATAGACATGGACAACGGCCTTATGGTCGTGAACTTCGAGATTTACGGCGGCGTCAATGGACGCGTTCTTCACCAGCCCGATGTCTTTATAGGGCATGAAGTACTGTTTGAAGCTTTTCTCCTCATACGGCGCCAGCCAGGTGAAATCGGGCTGGTTATCGGTATACACGCCGGTCATGAGCTCAATGTACGGACCGTCTTCGTCGGTCAGGTTGCGATCCCAGGCTTGGCCGAATTCGCCGTGCCCCCACGTCCACTGTTTTTTGCCGGGAGATATATGTTTATTGGCGACATGCAGAATTCCCGCTTTCAAGCCATGGTCGTATCCGCCGACGAAATCGTAATCCGAATGATAGGCCATATAGGAGGTCGGAACGGGAATGTTGCGGTACATGGAAATATCGACGCCCGCCGAATAGTCCTGCTTATAATACGTGCCGGTTGCAATCGGAAATTTGGACACGTCCCGCTTCCCATGGTCGAACACCGCATGAACGTCCGGCGGAAATACGGACTGGGTATGATCGTTGACCGCTACGGCCGGATTCGCCCACCACAGAAAGGTCTGCGGCTCCGAAGTCCGATTGTACATTTGCGCCTGAATTTCAAGATACGCCTTGCCCGGATACAGCGTGAAGCCGGTAGACACCTTCGTGCCGTACATCCGGTCGATCTCGCCGACCCATACCGTCTTGCTGCCATCCGGGTGATCCGTTAAGCTCCACTCCACCTCGCCAAAGGTGTTCGGCCGGTGATGCTGCGGCCAGTTGAACTCGATCCCT
This sequence comes from Paenibacillus sp. HGF5, assembly GCF_000204455.1. Lineage (NCBI taxonomy): Bacteria > Bacillati > Bacillota > Bacilli > Caryophanales > Paenibacillaceae > Paenibacillus > Paenibacillus sp. HGF5. Next base: position 104,513 of record NZ_AEXS01000019.1, read on the forward strand.
CCGGATATCCATGGACCCGCAAGGCCCACCAAAGCCGGCTTGATCACTTGATTGTGGTATACAAAATCATAGTTGTTGGTTTTATCGATAGCCCGGTAGATGCGGCCGCCAATCTGCGGCATGATCTGAATCTGCACGTACTCATTTTCAAGGAAAATGATCCGGTAGGGCTTCACTACTTTCTCATCGTAAATTTTATCGATGACCGGCAGCGGATAGACACGCCCCGAGCTCCCCTGATATACCCGTTTCTCCAAAAACATCGGGTTCAGGTCCGGCTTCCCCACTTCATACGTGGGAATCTCCACGGTCTCTTCCCGAACGCTCACTTGCAGCTGTTTTGTCATGATTCGTCATCCCTCCATTGATATCAGCATTGGCTGCTTCATGTCTCTATTTTATAAGCACGTCTGCACGCAGAGCCATTGACGATATCATGTTCATGATGGATTATATTCTGATTATCTTGCCCTCCATCAGGTTGACAAGGCTGCCGTCCCGATTCATAGTAAAGCTATGGATACCATACGAAAACCAGACGGATTCGAGTCCCAGAAAATCATTGTCCTCCCGGATCATATTATGAAGGAGGCTGCCCACCATCCGCTTGTTGAACCGCTGCACATAACCGACATCGGATACTTTCCGCGTGCGCTTCATCACTACAGGGAACGCCCGGAGGGCAGTGGCGCGTACATCTTAATCTACTGCGTGGAGGGGGAAGGCTGGTACCGGTTGAACGGCGGCAAAACCTATTCTCTGCTCAAGGGGCAGGCGGTTGTCATCCCGCCGGATACGCCGCATGAATATGCTTCATCGGAGTTTCATCCCTGGAGCATTTACTGGTGGCACATGAAAGGGACGCATGCAGGTTTATTGTTCGAGGGCTTTACCGGCGCAGCCGAACCCGCCATCGTTCCGGTCGACCAATCAAGGAGCATCGTGGAGCTGTTTCAGGAAAGTTACGAGCTGCTGCAAAAAGGGTATACGCTCAACCATATCATCCATGTCTCGCAGTTAGCCGGCCACTTGGCGGCCGTCATCCGCCTCGCCCGGCTCCAACCGCAGCGGGGGCAGGATCAGCATAATAAGCATGACATGGAGCAGACGCTTCGGTTCATGACCGAGCATCTGGAGGGCCATGTGAGCCTGAAGGAGCTGGCGGCCTACGCCAATCTGTCCATTCCGCACTTCACCTTCCGGTTCAAGGAAGCGACGGGCTACTCCCCCATTGATTACTATCTGCGGCTCAAAATCCAGCGAGCCTGCCAGCATCTGGACCTGACCGGCCAGAGCGTCAAGGAGATCAGCCACCGTCTCGGCTTCCAGGACCCCTACTACTTCTCGCGGCTGTTCAAAAAAATCATGGGAAAATCCCCTTCCGAATACCGAGATACCCGGAAGGGGTAGGCCCCTTATTGCCTCTTAGCTGCAGCGCGTTATTCGTAACGTCGCTGCTTGTTCTTTTTTGACGTCGTTTCCTCGAAGGGACCATGCCCCTGCACTTTCTCCCGAACTCGCTCCTTAATCATTCAATAATGAAAGAATTTGTGCATCTTTCGCCTACAGGCCCGATTTCCATCAGGATACAATGGGAGCTATCAATAGGCGAGAGGTGATTAATCATGAATGCACAAACGGTACAGTCGTCGGACAAGGCCGGACTGTACAAGGGCATGAAAGCGGTTGCCAAAACACTCAAAGGGCGCTGGAACGCGCCGATAGCCGGCTACCTGTTCATCGCCCCCTGGCTGCTGGGCTTTCTTATTTTACAGCTGTGGCCCATTATCCAGTCCTTCTATCTATCCTTCACCGAGTATTCGCTGCTGGAGCCGGCCCGCTGGATCGGGCTCGAGAACTACCAGGATATCGCTCAAGACCGGCTCTTCTTCAATTCGCTGAAGGTGACATTTCTGTACGTGATCGCTTCCGTGCCGCTGAAACTGCTGGTCGCGCTGGTTGTAGCCCTGCTGCTGAACCGGAACATCCGGGGCATATCCTTCTACCGGACGATCATTTACCTGCCGTCCCTGATCGGCGGAAGCTTGGCGGTGGCCGTGCTGTGGCGCAATATTTTCGGCTTGAACGGCTTCATTAATCAGCTCGCGATATGGGTCGGAATCGCCCCCAAAAACTGGATCGGCACCCCCTCCACCGCCCTCGGCACCCTGGTGCTGCTGACGGCCTGGCAGTTCGGTTCATCGATGATTATTTTCCTTGCCGGTCTTAAACAAATCCCAAGCGAGCTGTATGAGGCTGCCTCCGTGGACGGGGCCTCTCCGCTCCGCAAGTTCATCCGGATTACCTTGCCCATGTTATCCCCGGTCATCCTGTTTAATCTGATCATGGGCATCATCAACGCATTCCAAATGTTCACTTCGGCTTTTGTGGTCACGAATGGAGGACCGGTCAATTCAACCGAGATGTTTGCCCTGTTCCTGTACAACAAAGCCTTCGGATCACTGCAGATGGGCTATGCCTCGGCCTTGGCCTGGATACTGCTTGTTATCATCGGCATCGCCACGGCCCTTAATTTTATCGCGTCCAAATACTGGGTCTTCTACGAAACCGAAACGGAGGGCCGCAAATGACAGGTGCTCATAAAAAACAAAACTGGCTGGTCCATGTGCTGATGATCGCATTCTGTTTTGTGATGTTTTATCCCGTGCTTTGGTGGATCGGTGCCTCCTTCAAATCGACGCCGGAAATCAGTCTGCCCACTCTGTTCCCAAAAGTATGGTTGTGGCAAAATTATACGGAAGGCTGGATGGCGCTGCCCAAGTATACCTTTACACGCTTCTTTATGAACAGCCTCAAGCTCAACGTGGCGACCACGATTTTACACGTCATTTCAGCCAGCCTGGTGGCTTTCGGCTTCGCGAGACTGTCCTTTCCGCTGAAGGGGTTATGGTTTTCCATCCTATTGATGACCCTGATGCTTCCGGGACAAGTCACGCTCATCCCGCAGTATACGATGTTCCATTCCTTCGACTGGATCAATACGTATCTGCCGCTGATCGTCCCGTCGGCCATGGGCGGAGCGTTCTTTATTTTCCTGATTGTCCAGTTCATCCGCGGCATTCCGCGGGAGCTTGATGAGTCGGCAAAAATCGACGGCTGCACCTGGTTCGGCATTTATCTGCGCATCATCATGCCGCTGACCCTGCCGGCACTCATCACGGTTACGATTTTCTCGTTTATTTGGGGCTGGGACGAATACTTTGGGCCTCTGATTTATCTGAACACCGTGGACAAGTATACCGTCCCGCTCGCGCTCAGGATGTTCATCGACTCCCAGTCGGCCGTTCCGTGGGGGCAGCTGCTTGCCGTATCCCTGCTCTCCGTTCTGCCGCCGGTGATCATTTTCTTTCTGGCGCAAAAGCATTTCGTGGAAGGGATCGCCACATCCGGGCTGAAAGGTTAAGGTTCAGAGCGGTAAACGGATAGCTGTGCCGCGTTATTTCCAGCTCTTCTTCAGGTAACGGTTAAGCCGGGCAATCGCGATCATCCGGCTTCCGCCATCATGGGCATTGAGGCAGCATTGCGAATGCTGTGTCCTCATGACTTCCAAAGGAAGGAGAAAACGCATGAATCCGTTTCGCACGTTCCGCATCGATTACGTTTTTTTCTTCAGCTTTGCCGGTTATATCGCGATCCTCATCACGATTATGATGATTGTCAGCTATCGGTTCTCAGCAGATGAGCAGGCGGACAGCGCCTCCAAGTACCAACAGGCGGTGCTGCAGCAGCTCAACAAACAGCTTACCGACCAGATGAGCGCTGTGGAGCAAACCTCGCTCGCCGTGTCCATCAACTCGCCTCTGGTCAACTATGTAACGATGAAAGGAGATTATTATGAACGCAAGACGGCCAGGGACGAGCTGAACCGGGATTATTTGGCGCCGATGCTGAACAGCTCGCGCTCGATGTTTTCCTTTCAGATTTATATGAGCGATCCGCTTCAGGTCGATCCCAACGCCAACATTCAGTACCTCCCGCTCGCCTCGGCCAGCCGGGAGAGCTGGTATCCGGCCGTCGACAAATCCGATTTTCTCTGGATCGGCCAGCGGGAGGTCGGTTCGCCGCAGGGAAAACAGCAGGTGATCAGCTTTGTCCGTAAAATCACAACGCTGGACGGTGTGAACCGGGGAATTCTGATTATCAATGTCCGGGTTAAATTTCTGCGGGAAATTCTGACGGAAGACAACTCCTCGGCCAGCCGGCTGCTGCTCGACTCCGGCGGCCGGATGATCATGCACACCCGGATTGCTCCGCCGCCCGGGGAAATCAATGCCATCCTGGAGCGGGTCAGCGGGGACACCGGCCATGCGCATCAGCTGCTGGCCGCCGCCGGCTCACTGCCGGAGAAGAACATGCTTACCGTGTGGTCCCGGACGTCCCCGGGCAGCTGGATGCTGGTGGAGCTTACGCCCTGGAAGGAAATCACCAGCGGGAGTGTCCGCCTGGCGTGGACAATGGCCGTGGTGGGAGCCGCCGCCATTCTGCTGTCCCTATTCTTCACGTTGTTCCTTTCCCGGAATTTCACACGGCCGATCCGGAGGCTGGTTCAGCTGATGCAGGCGTTCAATCCAGGGAAGCGCGGGCAGCCGCTGCCGACGGAATACCGCAACGAATTCGGCAGCCTGTTCAGCGGCTACCGCAAGCTCACCGAGCGGATCGAAACGCTGTATCAGTCGCTGGAGCAGCAGTATAAAGCGCAGCGCGAAGCGGAGATTAAGGCGCTTCAAGCGATGATTAACCCTCATTTTCTCTACAACACCCTGGATCAGCTGAACTGGATGGCGCTTGAAGCCGGCCAGGAGAAGATCAGCCGCGTGCTCGAGCTGATGGGGCAGATGTTTCGCATCGGCCTGTCGGGCGGCGAATCCATGATTCCGATTCAGGAAGAGCTTCTGCATGTTGATTGCTATCTGAGAATCCAACAGTTCAAGTGGGGCGAAGGATTGGAATGGCACATCGATTGCCCGAAGGAAGTACAGCATCTGATGATTCCGAAGCTGACCCTGCAGCCCTTTGTGGAAAATGCCATTATGCATGGTTTTCATGGCAGACGCCAGGGCCAGATCCATCTGACTTGTGCGGTAGAAGACCGAGGCATCCGGATTTGGATTCGGGACGACGGCATCGGGCTGCGTAAAGACTGGAAAACGCGAAAACGCCATCCGACGGGCGGATACGGCATCCGCAACGTCACCGAGCGCATTCAGGTTTTTTTCGGCCCGCCCTTTGGCGTTTCGCTTCGCAACCGTACCGATGCGCCAGGCACCGAAGCGGAGATCTATTGGCCCAAGCTGAATCAGCAGCGCAATCACGAAGGGGGAAGAATACATGTGGACCATCGCAATCGTGGATGACGACCGGCAAGTGCTTGGCGGCATGTCTCGGCTGATCCCTTGGGAGCAGCTCGGAGTAAGGCCCGCCGGGGAGGCCATGGATGGCGAAGAAGGACTGAGCCTGATTGAAGCAAGCCAACCCGACATCGTCATCACGGATATTTATATGCCGGTCATGAACGGCCTCGACATGATCGAACAGCTCCGTAAGCAGCAGTACACCGGCAAAATCATCATTTTGAGCGGGTACTCGGATTTTGACTACGCTCGTAAAGCGCTGCGGTTACAGGTCGACGATTATTTGCCCAAGCCGGCCTCACCGACCACGATCCGCGAGGTGCTGCAGCGCGTCACCCGCGAGCTTGCGGAACGCCGGGCGCTGGAAGACAGGGAGAGGGAGCTTCAAAACCAACTCATGGAGTATGAGCCGTATCTGGAAAGGGAATGGGTCAAATCCGTCCTCACCGGAGGGACTTCCTCCCCGTTGACGGATCCCTCCCGTATGCTGGAGCGGCTCGGGTGGAAGAATGCCCAATTCATGATGCTGGCCTTGGAAATCAAGCGGCAGGGACGCATGGAAGGCATCTCCGTCCGGGATTGGCACCTGTTCCGTTTCGCCGTAGGCAACACGGTGGAGGAGCTGGCCGGGCAGGACGGGCTGCGCAGCTATTTCCTGGAGCTGCATAGTCACCATATGGCACTGCTGCTGTATAAGCCCCTCTCCTGGCCGACGGAAGCGTTCCGCTCGGAAGTTCTGGCGCTGGCAGGGCGAATCATTTCGTCCGTGCATCGATTCCTCAAGGTCAAGCTGCACATCGGCGCCGGTCTTCGCAAGGACGACTGGCTTGCCATCTCCGACTCCACCGAAGAAGCGTTTCAAGCACTCGCCGAGCGTCGCGAACCGGATGTCGCCCTTCCCTGTGTCTACGTATATAACGAAGGCGGCTTCCGGCATACGGCACCCCGGAACGTGCGGCCGGTGCGATTTTTCCAGGAGATGACCGACGCCGTGCGGACCTTTGACGAGCCCAGAGCGCTGCTGGCGCTGGACGACTTCTTCCGCAAGGACAGCGGCGCGGCTCAGCTCCAGCCCGACGAGCTTGCCGCCATCGGAACGCAGCTGTTTGCCATCCTCTCCTTTACCCTGTACGAGTCCGGCATCCGGCTCGACGATGAGATATCCCTTACAGGCTTGACCAAAGAACTGGGGCAATTGGAAGATGCCCAGCAGTGGAAGGCATGGATAGCGGAAAAAGTGAACCGAATCTGTTCGCGTTACACGCCGAATGAAAACCTCAAGCATAAGGAAACGGTCGATTATATCATCCAATACATTCATGAGCATTACGCCGAGAACATCCATCTTCAGGATGTGGCCGACCAGGTCTATATCTCCAAAAACTATCTCAGCACCTTATTCCGCCAGTTTACAGGTGAAACCTTTGGCGATTATCTAACCAGGGTGCGAATGGAAAAAGCCAAGAGCATGGTGCTCGAGAAAAAGCTGCTGATCGCCGAAATCGCCGAGCGGGTCGGTTATCGGAATGTTCCGTACTTTACCACCCTGTTCAAAAAGCATACCGGACGCAGTCCCACCGAGTTCCACAAAGCCTAAACGGATAGTCCCGTTTACTCCTGGCGACTGAGCATCTCGCCCCCCTTCATTCGATCATCGTAAAATACTGAAATGATTTGTTGATTTGTCCCCTACGAGCAGGACCCTGGACTTGGTACGGTAAAGGAAGAAGATCAGTTACTTAAGGGAGGTTCATTTCCAATGAGAAAATCATGGCACCGTCTCGCCGCCGGCGCTGCGGCTGTGCTGTCACTGTCCCTGGTTCTTTCCGCCTGCAGCGGGATCAAGAAAGAAGAAACCGGATCTGCGGTGTCGGGAGACGGCAAATCCATCAAGCTCCGAATCATGTGGTGGGGCTCTCAGGCCCGGCATGACGCAACTCTGAAAGCGCTTGATCTGTACTCTGAAAAGCACCCGGGTATCACGTTCGAACCGGAGTATCAGTCGTTCGACGGGTATCAAGACAAGCTGTCGACCCAGTCCGCGGGGAAAAACACGCCGGATATTTTCCAAATGGATGCTGCCTGGTTCAACGATTGGGCGTCCAGCGGACGGCTGGACGATCTCCCCTCCATTCCGGCGGACCATATCGATAAGGTGCTGCTCGAGACAGGCACCTACCAGGGCAAGCTGTACGCAATGCCGCTTGGCAACAACGCCTGGGGCATGGTGTACAACAAGACGATGATGGACAGCCTCGGCGTTCAGCCGCCGAAGACATGGGACGAATTTTTCGCCATGGCGCGCGACCTGAAGCCGAAGCTGGCTAAGGACCAATACCTCACGCGGGACCTGACCGCGGATGGCGCATTCTACATGTCGTATCAGCTGAGCATGGGCAAAGGCTTCTCCATGAGCAAGGACGGAAAATTCCATTATGACGAGGCTACCTGGAAGGATTGGATGAACAAATGGGCGGAGCTGCGCAAGGACCAACTCGTAACACCCCCTGACGTGACCGTGTCGGATAAAGCGCAGGACGCGCAAATGGACCTGCTCATCCAGGAAAAGATTCTGCTTCGGGGCGCGCATGCCGCGGAATTCGGCGGAACGGATGCCTTAAAACCCGGCGTGATGGCGTTAACGACCCAGCCGGGGGGAACGCAGGCCGGCGGCTGGCTGAAAGCCTCCATGTACTGGAGCGTCAGCCCCAACAGCCAATATAAAGAAGAAGCGAAGGAGTTCATCGACTGGTTTGTCAACAGCGAGGAAGCCGGAGAAATTTTGGGCACTTCGCGGGGGATTCCGGTCAACAAAACCGTAGCCGATGCACTCCAGCCCAAATTTACGGACGTCGATAAAAGCTCCCTCGGCCTGATTAACGAGGTGTCCAAGGACGGAGCCGCATTTGACCCCGGCCCCGGGAATAAGGGCGGCTGGGCCAACTTCACGAAGGAATACGATAACATCACGCAGTCGATCATGTTCGGTAAAATCAGCATCGACGAGGGCTGGGACCAGATTGTCAAATTGAGCAAAAGCCTGGAGTAATCCATGCCGTTAAGCTGTTGTTTTTGTTTGGATAGAACCGCCACGCGGAAGCGGTGGCACACCAAAAAGCACCTGAACGTATCGGGTGCTTTTTCTCGCGATCTAATATCATGCATAACATTGAAGTTAACATGGAAGGCAACGGCAAAAAAACGCCGCATTGTCTATTAGACAACGCGGCGCTTTCTATTTTAGGATATCTTATCCCTGTTTCAGAATGCGATACACCAAGCTGTCAAAATCCCCGCGCAGCGGCAGCTCAACGCCGATGTTCATGAGTGCCCTGCCGCTCCACGTACCTTCAAGCCCCTCGATGCCATACGACTGATCGGCTTGCAGTCCGGTCAGACGCAGTCGCGGCAGCGGTTCGCCCAGCTTCTGGCTGTGCAGGAACGCAAACAGCACGTTGTCGCTGCCGTCTTCGCTGCCGTACTGCACAGCCGTTACGCCTTTATGCCGAATCGAGTCCAAGCGATACTGACTGCCGAACTGAACCAGATGGCGAATGGATTTATACTGTGCCACATATTCGGCCGATTCCGCAATCAGCTCATCGCTCCACTCATTCAGGTTGGAGCCGATGCCGAGCGTTCCCATCATGGCGCTGTGGAAGCGGTATTTGAGGGAGACCTGTCTGCGATTCATCCCTGTCGGCGACTCCGTCACCCAGCAGGTCATCATCCGCGGAGCATACGTGTACGAGAAGCCCTCCTGAATGCTGAGGCGATCAAAAGCATCGGTGTTATCACTCGGCCAGGATTGGTCGGCGTATCGGAAGATGCCAAGATCGATGCGTGCTCCGCCGCCGGCGCAGGTTTCAAACGCCACATGCGGGAACTTGCGCCGCAGCTCCGCCCAAATCTCGTACAGGCTCTGAACGTGGCGAATCCAGATTTCCTTCTGACGGTGAAGCGGATGATCCTTCATGCCGGGTTCGGTCACCGTCCGGTTCATGTCCCATTTAATGAACTTGATGTCATGCTGCTCCAGCAGGTCGGTCATAAACTGCAAAATGTAAGCCTTAACCTCCGGCTTCGAAATGTTCAGCAGCAGCTGATTGCGAAGCTCCGAGCGCTCCCGCGTCTCGAAATGGTACACCCAATCCGGGTGCTCCCGGTACAGGTCGCTGTCCGGATTGACGGCCTCCGGCTCCACCCAGATGCCGAAATCCATGCCGAGCTCATGCACCTTGTCAATCAACTCGCCGAGACCGTTCGGGAACTTCTCCCGGTTCACGAACCAATCGCCTAGCCCGGCGCGATCATGGTTGCGCCCGCCGAACCACCCGTCGTCCACAACGAACAATTCCACACCCAAACGCGCGGCTCTTTCGGCCAAAGCCATTTGATCGTTGGCATTGACATCGAAGTATGTTGCCTCCCAAGAGTTATACAGGACAGGTCTCGCTTCGCGGCCCGGCAGAACATCCGAATATTGATAGCGATGCAGCTGCCGGCTCATCCCGCCAAAGCCCCCGCTGCTGTATCCCCCGACGAAGCTTGGCGTATCGAAGGCTTCTCCCGCTCCCAGCACCCACTCGCTGTCGAAATCGTTGATGCCTCCGGTCACCCGGACATGCTCGAACACCGTCCGCTCGGCCGTGATCTTCCAGTTCCCGCTCCAGGCCAGCGCGCCGAACCATACCTGCCCCGCCGACTCCGTGGCGAGACCGTCATCCATCGCAAACCAAGGGTTAGCATGGCTGTCCGTAAAGCCCCTGCGGGATTCCAGCACCTTCTTTCCTTCGGTGAGAAAGGTGCTGCGCAGCTGAAATTCGCCTGACCATTTTCCCGTCACGTGCGTGAGGCGGTAATCCGCCAGATAGGGGATGACCCAAGCCGCGGATTGCGCATTTTCCAGCACGATATCCGCCTCGCCGCGGTTGACGATCCGGGCCGAACGTTCGATCAGGTCGGACTCGGGAATCGCCCGGTAGGACAGCTCCACTTCCAGCGGATACGCTTCATCCTTCATGACGATGACCAGCGTCTCCCTGCCTTCCGTCTGCAGCGTGCGGTGCCCGGCATAACGAACCGCCAAGTCGCGCACGCCATCCGGCATGCGGACCTTCAGGCTGGGCTCGCTGTATTTGACGCCGCCCCAGAAGCTGTATTCCTCCACCTCCGAATGGACTTCCGCGTCAAACGAGCTGTGCGATCTGGGCCCCAGCAGCGGCGCCGCGTCTTCGATCGCGATGGACTCTCCCCAGTATAGATGCTGCAGGTTGCCGCTGTCGTTGATGCCGAACAGATAGGAGCTGTTATCGGTTTGTATCGCAAACACGCGAAACTGTTCTTGGTATTGAATGGTCACAGAATATCATCCTTCCGATTCGTGTTGATCTGGTTTATGCCTGCGCAAGAAAAAAAGGAGGAGTCAAAAGACGAAGCATCTTTTGACTCCCCTTGGTCAGATTATTTGCCCCACAGCTCTTGACGTTTGTTGAAGTTGTCCGTATAGATCTTTTCCAGCTTGGCCAGGCCAGCCGCCTCGATCTCGGCCATCATCTGGTTATAGGATTCCACCACTTGGTCCTCGGACGGCGACAGGGCCATCTTCAGGAAATATTTATTGATGGTGTCGTTCACCTTCGTTTCCATAATGGCTTCCGGCGTTCCGCCAGCCGGACCCAGGTTGTCGTACGGTGCCGTATCAAACGACGTGTCGGCCAGATTCTTGATCGCCAGATCCGTGACCGGATCGGTCTGGTAACGGCCCATCAGGTCATACGGGGTTCCGTCCTCGCCGGGACCATTCTTGATCATCCAGGTCCACTTGCGAATGCCCGTCGTACGGGAAGCTTCGTCCCAATTCTTCTTGAAAGCGTCCAGCACTTCTTGCCTTGGCACATGCTTGCCGTCCTTCATGTCCCAATGCTCGCCCTCTACTCCCCACATCAGCAGATACTGGCCTTCCTCGCTGGCCAGAAAATCCAGCAGCTTCATCGTCCGGACCGGATCCTTGTTGGAGCGGCTGATCGCGACGCCGTCCCAACCAAGAGAGCTCTTCGGTCCGTAAGTGGCCTCTTCCGGCTTCACGCCCGGCGCCAGCACTTTATATTGGTAGAACTGACGCTCTTCCTCTGTAGCCTTATCGGCTGCTTCGGTTTTGAGCAGCGCATTCGCATTGCCTACATTCCAGAGCGCTTCCGCCGTGGCAAATACGTTGCCGTTGCCGAGCTTCTGCTCGAACTGCTTAGTCTTCATCGTCGCCCATTCCTTATCGAGCAGGCCTTTGCGGTACAGGGAGTTCAGGAATTTAACCATTTCGAGATAATGCGGATCGCGGACGTCCTTCTTCAGCTCTCCGTTCGTTTCATAATACGGCATCATGCCGTACATGCCCTTGAAGCTGCCGGTCACCGCTCCGACATTCTCGCCGTTGAGCGTCATCGGAATGCTTTCTTTGCCGTCGATGGTCGGATATTTCTCCTTGAACTTGACGAGCAGCTGCTCAAATTCCTCCGCGGTAAACGGCTCGCCGTTGTTCACTTTATCGCCGACGCCCAGCTCCTTCATGATGTCCATGCGCATCATGAATCCGAACACCGGGTACTGCTCCAAGCCGTACCAGTTGGAGAAATAATAATTGTTGCCGTCCTCGCTTCGGGTTTTGGCAAGCGTGTCGCCGTACATTTTTTTGATATTCGGTCCGTGCTCTTCGATCAGATCATTCAGCGGAATCACCGCGCCGGAGGTAATATACTTGTTCATGATATCGCTTCCACGACTCATCAAAATAACGTCCGGAAGATCGCCGCTGGCCAGCATCAGATTCAGCTTCTCGACCGGATTGCCCGTAGGCTGCTGGATCTCGACGGTGACGCCCGTCTTTTCCGTTATCACTTTAGCGACCGGATTCGTAAAGGCATCCCCCGTGTTTTGGTCAAACCAGGTTAACGTGATCGGCGCATTGCTGTCCGTCTCCGTGCCGCTGTCTCCGCCCGATGCCGCCTTCTGGTTGCCGCCGCAAGCCGAAAGCGTTGTCATAACGAGCGCTGCTGCCAGAATCAATTTTAGTTTCTTCATTCCCTGAACCCCTTTCTAAGGTCGTCATATTCATGTGCTCGAATATATCTATCATTGTAAAAATCGGGAGTTCATTGATCTATAACGCAATCTTACAATCCATGATGCAAAATGTCTTTCATTCAGGGTAACGCCTGCTGCGGGTCCCGTTCGTTTGCAGGATGCCTATCGGAGATTACAGGTATCCGAATGGTCACCGCGGTTCCGATGCCGAGCCGGCTGAAGATGCTGACGCCATATTCTTCCCCGTAGGTGAGTTTGATCCGGTCATCCACGTTTTTCACGCCGTAGCCCGACAGATTATCCGATTTGTTCAACGCATGATCGAGTTGTTCCGGCGTCATCCCGATGCCGTCGTCGATGACCCGGAGCAAGATGTCGTCCCCCTCCTGCCTCAGCTTCACGTTAATGTTGATTCCCGATTCGTCCCCAATGGCATGATTGATGCAGTTCTCGATGAAGGGCTGCAGAATCAGCTTGATCGTCGTGTTCCCGAACAGCTGCTCATCCAGGTCGTAATGCATATGAAGCTTGTCCCGGAACCGGATCTTCTGGATCGCGACATAATTCTTCACCAGGTTGATTTCCTGCTCCAGCAGAATGATGCGTTTCCCTTTATTCAGCGACACCCGGTAATACTTGGCCAAATAATTGACCATTTGATACACCTGCATAGCCCCTTCCTTAATCGCCAGGGAAGAGATGGATGACAAGGTGTTGTACAGAAAATGGGGGTTGATCTGGGCCTGGAGCGTATTCAGCTCCGACTCCTTCCTTGCAATCTCCTTCACGTACACGTCATGGATCAGGGATTGGATGGTTGATGCCATCTTATTGAACGCAAAGGACACCTGGCCGATCTCGTCATGCCCCATCGGCTTAATCGACAGCCGGAAATCCCCGCGCTCCACCTTCCGGATCTGCTGCAGCAGCACCTCGATCCGCTTGGTCATGACCTTGGTCGTAAAATAAAGCAGCAGGATGGCCATGCCAATCGCCAGTACGGAGAACCAGATGACATTCTTGGTCGCCTGATTCGCATTGGCCAGCAGCTCGTCGTAGGGCACGGTGATGACGGTGGACCAGCCGTTACTGAGCTTTTTATACGTAAAAAAACGCTCCTGCCCGTTAATCCTAATATCGAATGAACCCGCATCCTGGGTCATCCGCTCCTGAATCGGAAACACGTCGAACAGCTGGTTCGATTGGAGGTTCTGATCCCCCGTGCTGATCACGCCGCCAGACTCGTCGATAATATAGACGCTTTTGTTGTCGTTCTCCATTTTGATCAAAGAATAGAATTCGTTTGCGTTAATGTCCATAGTCAAAATCCCGTACGGATGCTGCAGGCTGAAATAGCTTAACGAACGGGCTATGGTGATATGTGCATCATTGGCCCTGAAATCCTCGGAATGAAAGTACACCGTACTGCCGGCGGCATCCAGCACCTGTTCCTCCATCGCCGAAGGCATCTCTTCCGTATATTTGACGTATTGGCCGTCGGAATAAAGCGTATGGTTCCCCGTATAAATCGTGATACCCAGAATGTTGGCATTCAGGGTCATCAGAGACGGCAGCGTCCGGTTGATATATTGGAAAGCATCCAAATAATAATACGCCTGCTCATAGTCGGTAGACAGATAATTGCGGAGCTGCGCATCCATGTAAAGGATGTTCGACAGCTGATTATAATACTCCAGCCGTTTCTCCACGTTGGTGTTAATCTGTGCCAGCGATCCGCCCAAGGCCGTATAGGTATGCTCCGTAATCGTGCTGCGCGTCGAAGAATACGAATAATAGATCAGCAGCGAGAACGGCAGGATGATGACGATCAGAAAGATGAAAAAGAACTTGTGCCGGAGCCGCCAGTTGGTGTATGCGCGTAAGTGCGCGAACGGGAAAGCCCCTGCCAGACGGCTCCACGGGCCGGACGGGCTAGATGTTTTTGCGGTATTCATTCGGCGTAACTCCTTGGCTTTTTAAGAATAAGGAAATGAAGTAGGATGTGCTCTCATAACCGACCCTTTGGGCGATGTCCTGCACTTTGAGCGAATCGTCGGCGAGCAGCTCCTTGGCTTTGTTCAGCCGGATTTTGGTTAGGTAATCATGGATCGTCATGCCGGTTTTCTCCTTAAAGATGGAACGCAGGTAGTTGGGAGACAGATATACCTGATCGGACAAGCTGTTGATCGTGATGGCCTGGTGATAGGTCTGGTCGATCGTCGTGCGCACCTGGTGCACCAGCCTGGCATTTTTGTCCATGAACCGGTGTTCCAGCGTCCGAATCGCATGCCCGGCGTAATCCATGATGATCGCTTCGATTTCAATCATGGTTCGGCACTGATAGATGGATTGGTAAAGCTCCGCCCGCTTGTGGCTCTCCGTGATCGGCTCGTGGATCCCCTCCAGCAGACGCTCCACCAGTCCGATGGCAAAATCGCACACTTCGGTTTTTCGGATCCGCAGCATCACCAGCCGGTTGAAATAATCCCGCAGCTTCTGCGCGGCCTGCTCGGATGCCAGCTGATGAATGTCCTCGAAATAGGCCGTCTCTTGGAAAGGAGGAATTTGCCGGCTCTCCAGCTGCCGCAACACGTCCTTGGCATAGATGACTCTCCCGTTCCCGACGTAAAACATCTCCTCCAGCATCAGCCGCGTCTCCCGGTATAAATCCTGAATGCGGGACAGCTCTTCCGGCTCCTCGTTCACGGCCGCGGTCATCGTAAAGCCCAGCGCATCCTGCATCTGCTTCAGCAAATCCTCCCACGTAAAGCGGCTCAGATGACTGGCAGCATCCATGAAGATGCCCAGCTCGCCTTCCCGGCAAATGACCAGATCCGCCTCCAGCTTCTTGTCCGCAAGCCACTCCTCCATATGTGTCTGCAGGCGCGCCATGCCATCTTCGAGAGACAGCCCCGGCTGTGCAGCGTGCGGAGCATCGAGGCCGAGCAGTGTAAGGGTATACGTTCTCGGCTCCGTATGGCGGGACAGCTTATGGTAGCTGGCAGCGAGGTTTCGGAATCGCTCCTCGTTCTGCTCGAACATCATCTCTCGTACGATATTGGATTTGGTCACGCGAATGGAGCGGTTCTTCATCCGCACTTCCTCGCAGCGCCGCTTGACTTTATCGATAACGCTTACAATTTCGCTCAGATCCAGCGGCTTCAATAAATAGCCGACGGCTCCCACGTTTAAGGCTGATTTCACATAATTGAATTCATCATGTCCAGTCAGGAAGACGAACTGAATCCAGTCGAATAACTCACTCACCCGCTTCGCCATATCGAGCCCGTTCATGACGGGCATCTGGACGTCCGTCAATACGATATCGGGCTGAATCACCTCGATCTTCTCAAGGGCATCCCTACCGTTCAGGGCTGTTCCGGCCACGTATATCCCCATCTCTTCCCAACGAATATAATCTCGGATCATCTCTAGCTCTAGCTCTTCGTCATCTACGAGAAAAATGCTATACATGCTCATACCCCCTGTGTCGGCTTTATCCCTTAATATTATAGCGATTTCGTTATTTTAACTATGGGAACAAGCAATGTAAGTTATTTTCAAGCATCTTTCGTTACATTGTCATATCGACACTCATTTTTTCGGAGTCTTATAATTTGAGTTAACTTGAGATGCGAGGTGCCCCATATGAAACCTGCTACAACCTTACAGACGCGGAGTGACTTGAACTTAAGTCCTCATCGAAAAAGCCGCTGGGCGATGCTGAAGCAGCAGAAGTATTTATTCCTGATGATGCTGCCCGGACTGATCTGGGCCATTGTGTTTGCGTATACGCCCATGGTTGGTCTATACATGTCCTTCGTCAATTACCAGCCGACGCTCGGCGGCTTCTGGTCGACCCTGTTTTCGAGCGAGTTCGTCGGCCTGGAGTGGTTCCGTTACTTCTTCAACAACGGCGACTTCTGGATTGTCATGCGAAATACGCTGGCCTCCACGCTGATCACGCTTCTCTTCTCTTTCCCGATGCCAATCCTGATCGCCATCGCGATTAATGAGATCAAAAATGTGAAATTCAAAAAGACGGTGCAAACCGCCTCCTATCTTCCCTATTTCATATCCTGGGTTATCGCGGCCAACATCATCGTGACCTTGCTCTCCTCGGATGGTGCCATTAACGGCATGTTGAAATTCCTCCATATTACCGATGAAAGCGTTTTATTCCTGCAGAACGGCAAGTACTTCTGGTGGATCGTCGCGCTCGGCAATACGTGGAAGGATATGGGCTACAGCTCGATCATGTATTTGGCGGCCATTTCGTCGATCAACCAGGAGCTCTATGAAGCGGCCAAGGTCGACGGCGCCAACCGTTTTAAGCAGATCCGTTACATCACTCTGCCTCACCTGAAGCCAACCATTGTCATTCTGCTGATTCTGGCGCTTGGCGGCATCCTGAACGCGGGCTTCGACCAGCACTTCCTGCTCGGCAATGACCTGACGCGGGATTACTCCGACGTCCTGTCCACCTATTCGTTCCGCTATGGTATCCAGAACGGCATGTTCTCCTATGCGGCAGCCGTCGGCATGTTCAGCTCCGTGGTGGCGTTCATCATCGTGGTCATCGTCAACTATACGGCGAAGAAGCTGAACGGGCAGTCCCTATTCTAAACCATAAGGAGGTACATCCATGTTAAGCAAAAAAACCGTGCCCGAGCGTATCTTCGATGCCTCTTTATACCTGTTCCTGACCGGCATCTTCCTCGTGACCTTCTATCCGTTCTGGAACATCCTGGTCATCTCCTTGAACGATGCGACCGATACGATGCGGGGCAATCTGTACTTCTGGCCGCGCGTGCCAACGATCGAGAGTTACCTGACCATCTTCCGGAATCCGGAAATCTGGAGCGCCATTAAGATTACCGTGCTGCGTACCATCGTCGGGACCGCAGTATCCATCTTCTTCATCACGCTGCTCGCCTATCCGCTCAGCAAGCGCAATCTCCTTGGATGGAAATACTTCTCCTTCTTCTTTGTGTTCACGATGTATTTCGGCGGCGGACTGATCCCGACGTATATGATCATCAAATCCCTGGGATTGATCGACTCCTTCTGGGTCTACATCTTCCCTGGCTTAATCGGCGTGTTCCTGATGATTCTGGTGCGCACCTTCATGGAGCAGATCCCCGGCGAAATTGAGGAATCCTCCAAAATCGACGGCGCGAACGACCTGCAGACGTTCTTCCGCATCATCATGCCGCTGTGCGTGCCGGTGCTTGCCACGATCGGCCTGTTCCTGGCTATCGGCCACTGGAACTCCTGGTATGACTCCTATGTGTATACCTACAAGCCGGAGCTCAAGACCCTGCAGGCCGTCCTGGTCAAAATCCTCAACCAGTTCCAAACCGCCGGCATGATGTCCGACGCCCAGCAGCTGGCGCAGGGCTCCAAACGGATCCCGGTCTCCAGCGAAAGCATCCGGATGGCGGTGACCATGGTCGCCACGCTGCCGATCATTATGGTATATCCGTTTGTGCAAAGGTATTTTGTGAAGGGGATTATGATGGGGGCTATAAAGAGTTAGAGTTTTGGTTGAAAAAAAGGAATTCCTTACCCGGGAGTGAAGTGCACCCCTTAGAATAGACATTGGAAAAACACTTGGTTATTCCGATGAAATTCTAGGGGTGTGTAATTATATGGTACAAAAGTTTAAGGCATATTCTATCGCACTGAAAAAAGAGGTGATTCGCCTTCACGTCGAAGAGAAATTGACGTATCGCCGAATCATGGAGCACTTGGAGATTCAGGACGCAGATCGTGTGAAAAAGTGGATGAGGAAATATAGGGAGCAAGGAGACGAGAAATTCACCAACCACTTTAAATTCATTGCTTGCCATTGTTACGGCGCTGGATATGCAGACTGCTGAGTTGGTAGGAGTGGTTGAGGAGCAATTAAACAAATAAACAAAACGGAGAGTCCTTAGAATAAGGCTCTCCGTTTTGTTTAACCGTATTTGTTATATAACGTTTGGGTATGCAATAGTATTCTACCTTCTAAGACTCAAAGGGATCTACAATTATTAGGGTCAACTTAAAGGATAAAAAAAGTTGATTCTACATACATGTCCATAACCTCTACAGGACAGAGAGCGATTGATAGTAAGATTATTCTGTTAGCTGATTTCCCCGTTTTTTGTGCCCCCACCTGCTAAATCACTCTTTCCTCTAGCAAGCAAATCTATATACATATTACTTAAACTTTCTTTCATTGAATTTATATTCCAATTGAATGTAAAAAACATATTGTATTGATCTGCTTGAGATTTCCACCAAGATAAATCAGATTCCCATGTGGTATTATTAATAATTTTCTTAAGTTGCATAGTTGATTCATTGAAAAATCGTATTGCAATATAATAATCTGATTTGTGAAAGAAGGATCCCCAATCATGTAGTAAATCATACTTTGGGGTCCCGTCTTCATTAGTCAATATATAATTATCCGGATGATAATCTTTACCCGTGAATAATTTCAATAATGTAGGAATAATATAATGAGCTGATTTATTTCTTAATTTACTTGCTATTTGTATCCACCAATCCATATCTTGAGTATCTGGAATAATTGAGTTAATGTTTGGAGCCTTCAATAGATCTGAGATTGATTGATATTTATTGAGTTGCGAATTCGATAACTTTCTTTGTAATCCATTATTATTCGGATCCAGAATTGCTAATCTAAGGGTATGTTCTAATAACGTACTGCAACAAATAATTGAAGCATAATAATTCCCAAATATTAGCGATGATGCTGAATTTAGATACAGCATGTTAATTGAAGGTTCAATCCATGGTAATGGTTCCGGCAGCTCTTTAAAAGTGAGACTAGCAATTTCAGCAGTAATATTAAAATAATCCTGATTGGTTCTTATCATAAAACCCAAATTTGACTCCACCTTTTCTTATGAAATACATCAATTTCAGTAGTATCCTTGTATTCACAACGTCGATTTCCTTCTTAGGGAGACTGATGTATCTGGTTGAAAAAAGGCTTGATAATATTCAACTTGAGCATAATTTTCCAGCTCTACATTTAATCCATTAACTATTTTTAATATTGTTTCAATATTTTCTTTTAATTTCTAATAACATAGTTTCCGAGGGATATATTCGTTTATCAGGAAAATCATTCAGCCTAGTGTTCCACTGGTAGGCGTAAAATTTCGGAGACTGTTTAATAAATTCCATGAAAATACGATCCATTTTGGGATTGCTAGAGTTTTGAATATGCATAACATACTTATCAAATATTTGTAATAGAGCAATTCCATGCTGTCTTGCATACTCTGTTGCTCCACTTTGAAAACCAGATGTAGAAATTAATATCCCTTTGTGTGCACCTAAGCTTCGTACCTTGTCAGCTAAAACCACAATTTTTTCACGTTCAACTGGTCGTGTGTAGCGCTTGCACTCAACAAGAACTTTAAAACCTACAGATAGTGCCAAAAATTCAGCGAGAATATCAATTTGGTACTCTCCATCATTGGTTTGAACTTTTTGATTATGAAGTATAGAGAAGTCTTTAAGTGCTTCGGCTTCAGCGTACGCATTCAATATTTCTAAACAATACTTTTCAAATTCTGTAGCAGAAATACTTGCGATAAACTCACGATATGGATTGATTGTTTCCACCCCACGTTTGATTGCCTCGAACCTAAAAATATGATTCTACTGTATCATATTTTTAGGAATTTCACATAACGTTCCAGTATTCACGTCCCACCCTTAATAGGGTGCGGATGTGTCCGTTGAAATGCTTACCTGCCAATTGCATTTTGTGAACCGAGGAGCCGTCAGGATCCGATGCGTAAATATGATGTTAGACGATATAATGCCTTCTTGAATTACTTATCGTCATTTTAAATTTCTAAAGCCATTAGGTTGATATCATTTAATCGAATATAAGGTTTATCTTTCTTATTAAATAATAATGTTCCTATGAAAATACAATAAATACCTTTATCCCATGGTATCTTTTTCAACTTTGAATTATTAGAAACACTGTCACTTAACAAAATAGAAAATTCACACCCGTTCCCATCCCATACACCACAATTCAAAAATTTTTTATTAGATGAGATTGACTTAACTTCACCCCAAAACATTTTTTTCTTTCCTCTGAGTGAATGATCTGCACTTCTGAAATTCACAATTAAATCAAAAGGATCTTTATATGTTTTGCCTTCAAAAATGATCGGGATATCGATATCATCTAGAAGATTATTAATCGCATATCTTAATAGTTTTTTCAATGTGATTTTGCAAGATTTGTTTCTTGAAGGATCGATTACATATGATCGGGAATTCTTTGGTTGTTCAACTTCAGTTGAAATTGAACCTTTATTACTTTTTTCATGCAGCTCACTATTTTGTACTAAACTTAGTATCAATTCATTATATGTGACATTAATTTTGTTAACTTCTTCTTTAGTAGAATTATCGATATTGCTAGTATTACTCATTCCCTGGCCACAACCACCTATATGTCTTGCAAAGAAACAAGCTTGCTTACCATCTCTAGTTTTTCTTCTATAAAATGCCTGAACCCCGCATTCTACACATTTTAAATTTCTCTTCGCAGTTTCTTTTTCTATACTTGAGAGACTTTCAAATTTTAAAATAGTTAATTTTTCTTTGTTAACTGAATTTATTACTAATTCCATCTTATATCACCTTGACCTTTTACAATACTTTCGTTTAAATCTGATACATCGATTCTTCGAGTAATAGGCATAGTAAACACCTTAATAAATCCTTGACTAGTCAGTCGGCTTCAGCTTATCTTCATTTTCCTTAATAAGCTCCTCAAACCATTCATCAAATGTATTATAATTATCTGTACAGCACATATATTTAAACTACTTCCATATATAAATGCGCACTATACATCACTTATTCAGCCTCCGCAGCCGCTACCTTCGCATTTACAGTCTCTTGGTTTTTGGGTAACAAATCAAACGATTCTCTAAACACATCAGCTACTATTAATCTCCACATAGGAGCTACTGATTCCCACTCATTAGTCCAATTTGTGCTAATGTGAGCAAATGCTTTATAAGGCTTTTCACTAGATGGAGGAGTATAGCCAAGTACATCCTCTATACAATTCGAAAGCATTATTCTCCTATTTTCATCACCCACAACTTCAAGAATCGGATCGTTAAATACCTCTGCCCGTTCCTTTCCTTCATCTTTATCATGAATAACGATTGGATTGATCCCCATAGCCCTTAAGTACTTTACAAGAGCTATTATCGTCGCTTTTCCCCTTGCCTTAACAATTTGCCAATTACATTCTATATCCTTCCTTACTACCTCGGGCATTCGACTTAGAGTTTCTCTAAGAACGATATCCTCGGTATCTCCCTCAACCACCAACACATGCTTAGAGAAGAATACTCTGGATATATGATCATCTAGCTTCAACAGCATTTTGACGTATGTTTTATCGTTACTGTGAAGCCTCAAGAATTCCTCACTGGCATTAAACGCATTACATCTCAATCTCTCAATTTTAATCTGACGATTATCGCTCGTGTACTCGTCATTTTCTCTAGATAGAGTATTCAAAATCTGTAAAGGCTTTTTGCTCAAATCAATCATATAAGGAGAATGAGTCGTGCAAACAATTTGATTGTTATGAGTTCCTGCCAACTCGTATATTGTATCCCTCATCTGCTTCGCTGCATTGGGATGCAAATATATTTCAGGTTCTTCGAAACCTATGATTAAAGGTCTATGCTCTTGTCCAGCGGTTTTTCTATTATTCCGCAAATTCCGATACCTTAGTAGGGCAAAAACAGCGGATCGAATCATTCCTGTGCCTTGTAAATTTACAGGTGTATTGATGTTACTGAACATGGAAATAGTAAACTGTGGTTTTATTACTTTATCCGCATCTGCAAGATTAGTAAGCGCTTTTAACCCAGTATTAGGGAAAACTTCTTTCATAACACCATTTAATTCCGTCATCATTTGCCCAAACTCACTCTGGGCATTAGTGGGATCAAGCTCCTCCGCAAGCTGATTCAAAAATAACTGGGCTTGTTTATAATTATTCGATGAGTCTCTTACATCATTAAAAAGCTCAATTAGAGTTGAGACTAACGCACCTGAATTACCTGAAAGTTCTTCTGCCTTATCCTGAGCAGGAATCAATAAGAACTTAGGAAGCTTAGTTAACACGTTTGCAGGAATGCCTCCTGGATTCTTAAACCACTCTTCAACCTCTTCGTCATACTCGTACAACTCTTCAATTTCTTCAATAATGGACTTAACTTTTGCAGTCAATTTCTTGTCGCGATCTATTTCCGAGATTTTTGTTTCTACAGAAGTTAAGTTAAGCCCTGCATCTATGTACTGGCCAACTGTACTGCAATTTTCAAACTGCGTTTTTACTTTTTTCACCTGCTGACGCAATTCGACAGCGCAATCTGTACCGGGAGTAAATGTCTTCCTATAGATCACTCTTAGCCCGGTTTTTCCATCGTCTTTGTTATACCGTAACACCCTTCCTTTAAATCCGATCCATTGTTTGGCTTCTTCCGGCACATCCCTAAACTCGGCAGTCAATACTATCTTGTCTGAACCACGTCTAGTCAGTTCTCCATCCATATAAGAAAAAAACTCTTCATCAGAAACTCTTTTCACATCATTCAAAAGTATGTTAAGCGCTGCAAGTACTGAACTTTTACCTACATTATTTTCTCCGATGAGAAAAGTTGCATCTGAAAATAATACATTTGTATCCGTATGTCTCCTGAATCCCTCGATCTCCAACTTGTACAACTGCATGGGTTGTTCCTCCTCTTCGCCTTTATACAGCTATATTTCGCCAAGAAATCCCAAAACCCTCCTTAAGTAATAGGAAAATGGAACTAAAATAGGATTTGCATAGCTTCGTGCTACACAATAGTTCCAGTAAGCACTACTTAATACAAAAATTAAATGCCCAAGCGCTAATAATGCCTGAGCTTCGTCTGGTTGGTAAATATGGAGGAAATCGACAATTTTTACCAACAACTCACAGCTATCCACATGTGTAGATACGGTGGAAAGGAACTCCAAAAAAATATCGCTCTCACCAACAACAAACCTTCATCCCAAACCGATTCGCTTCCCGTTTATTCACAATTCGCTCACCAGCTTCTTCAAAGCACAATTCTTCCCTTCACTCTTTACTGCAGCGCTCCATAACTCCCTAAACTCACCTAACCATCCATATATATGCTTTACAGTCGGATAATCCTTTTTATTTAATACTCCCTCCGCATATCCTTCAATTCTTCCTCCAGCTTCTGTATCTACCTTGAAAGTACTTACATTCTCTCCCAAAACACCTGTTTCATTATCATGTCCTCTTCATACGATTCATGCAGCTTGTCCAACGTCCGTTTTCTGTTTTTTCAAATCTCGCTCTTTGACCTTGATGATCGCCTGTGTATCATTGTTAACGGCTCCCCTTATTAAGCATTTTTGATGACACATCATCGAAAATGACAACTGAAAAATTTCGGAGGATAAACCAATGAAAGAATGCGAATATGTAATCAAGGAAAAGTAATCAGCCATCCAACAAAGCGTTGCGCCAACTTCATGAGCATGTGGTGGAGAAATTGAGCCAAACTGTCCAAGGCGAGGCTTAGATAGACACACCTCTCCCCAAAATGCACCATTCTAAGCAAAACAGTCAGAAAACTTAACAAAATAATAACAAGCCGGAGCACATGACCTATCCATGCTCCGGCTTGTTCTGTTTTAGGTTATGTTGAATGAATTCTCGCTCCGACTTCTTCAAATACCTTAGTGAATTCTCGAAGGAATACAGGTAGATGGAGCGAAGCATTCTCAGCTTTTCGACTGAGCCATCCGCGATCACTTGCTTAATGGCCGGAATCATTTGACTGTTCGTTACTCCGAATTTTCCCGGCTTTACAATATCTTCAATGGCAAGTGGTCGCTCTTCTTTGACTTCATATAGTTCTTGCTTCAACTCTTGTGCTTTTGCTTTCTGCTGTGACGAATCTTCTTGCTGATGTTTGCTATCTCCTTGTTCACGAACGACTTCCTGCCCTTCTTGGATAATCGGCTTTTCATTTGAATTCTCATTAGCTGCCTCAGTTGGAGTTGATTCTTCCATAACCGAGACTTGCTTTTCTTGTTGAGTTTGTTCTCGCCCTGTCTCTTCATGAACTTGAACTTCTTCTGCCTGATACTCAATACTTATCTGCTCATTTTCACTTTGAGGCTGTTCTGGCATCGATTGTTCACCTTCCAGTCTAACCTGATTACTTCCAAGGCTGTTTATGCCTGAAAACCTATACTTATTTGCCATCGCTTCACCTCCCATAAAACGGTATTTTTCTTGAGTCGATCTTATCAACATGCTTGACCCTCATACACTATTTCTTCCGCTAAAACATTTAACTATTTTGCTATATATCTTCATTTATAAGTCAAAATAAAGCCCATAATGAATTTCTACACTACAAGCTCATGAAACAACTTGATTAAAATGAAATTATGCTGAATGCATTACGACAGTTTTCCCCAATCCCTACCGATTGCCCGAGGTTTCTTCCTTATCCAGGTTAGAGTCTGCTCCTGCATAAACTGTTCTGTAGTTATCTCTATCCGAATGATTTGTTCTGGATTCAAACTCAGTAGATGTTGTAAAATTTGATCTTTGCCCGTTCACTAGACGCCAAATCCAGCGGCACACATCGTTTGTTCCGTTCCTGCTCACTTCTGGTTATAAAAATGCAACTCTCATATTAACCTTTTTCGCTGAATGGCATCTACAAATAACGGGGACAATATACCTTAAATCAATTCTTGCAGTTGTACAAGGAATCCAGCTGTTCCTTTTATTCTCCACAATTCGGACAATTCTTCATTTCATTCGTTCTCCTCTTCGATTGGTATATGTTGCTACTTCCAGTCAGATCATATCACAAAAAAATAGATATTTATATCTTTTTGTAGAGTATACTCCGTGGAATTCCAATCACAAACACAATGATAATGATTACAAAAAGAGGTATTGCCTTGAACTCAGAAGCAATTTTTGGACAAGTATTAAAGAACATTCGCAAGGAGCAGAAGGTAAGCCAAGAAGAACTGGCGTTCCGCAGTAATCTTGATCGAACATACATATCTATGCTGGAACGAGGAATTCACCAACCAACTTTAAATTCATTGCTTGCCATTGCTGCGGCGCTGGATATGAAGGCTGCTGAGTTGGTAGGGCTAGTTGAAGATGAGATGGAAAGCTATCAAAATTAATAAAAACAAGCTGATACCCCTTTATACAAGGAAATCAGCTTGTTTCAGTTCAGTGTGTGTATTCAACAAACTTGAAGTCCATCTAAATGGGTGTAAAGTTTCGCCTTGTCTTCTCTTTCATCGCAGCGCTTTACAACTCTCTAAAACTAACCAGCTAACTCATACTACCTAAACACTTTATTTCCAGTTCTATGGGCTGCAATATAACCATTACCCCTGCCTAAAGCCCTACCTCCATCTCCCTCCCCCCATATAACACCTTCACACTCCCACTCTCATTCCCCTTCACCCTTGCCTCAACCAACTTCCCATGCTCCCAGCTCATGTCCACCTCGATATTCCCTTTCGCCTTCAGCCCTTTCACACTGCCAGTAGGCCACATGGCCGGCAGTGCGGGTAAGAGATGAATCTCGCCTTCGTGGCTCTGCAGCAGCATTTCCGCAATGGCGGCGGTGCCGCCGAAGTTGCCGTCGATGACAAAGATGTTGGCCTCGGCTCCGGCTACGCCGGGTTTGGAGTAGGTGAGCATGTTGTCGAAGCACAGCTCCCCGATCAGGTGGGCAATATGCTGCACGGCTTGGTCCCCGTCATGCAATCGGGCGTAGAAGAGTCCGAACAGGGCCGCGGTAAATTCGATATCCTCCAGGTCGGCCCGGCTGTTCCGGTTCTCCAATGTCACTCGGGCTGCCGCAGCAAGTTCCGGCGTATGATGCGGGGTGATTTGGCTGCCGGGATACAGGGCATATAGATGCGACAGATGGCGATGCTCCGGCTGCGCCTCCTCATAGTCCTCCAGCCATTCCTGCAGCTGCCCCTTCTTGCCAATGATCAGCGGAGGCAGTTGATCCAGCGCCGTCTGCCACTTCTGCTGAAGCTCCTCATCTACGCCCAGCGTCTGTGCAGCCTTCACGCAGAACGCCAGCAGATCCCGGACCAGGACCTGATCCATGGTCGGGCCCATGGACAGCTGCTGATGCCCATCCTCCGGTTTGCTTGTATAAAAGCTGTTTTCCGGCGAATTCGACGGACCTGTCACCAGCCAGCCATACTGCGGATGCACGGTCATGTAATCCATGAAAAAGGCCGCGGCCTCCTTCAGGACAGGATAAGCCAACTCCTCCAGAAAAGCCTGATCGCGGTTGTACGCGTAGTGCTCTATCAAATGCGTCGCTATCCATAATCCGCCCGTCACGTTCAGCCCCCAGGAAGTCCCCCACCCTGGTGACGCAAATCCCCAGGCATTGGAGAATACATGGGCCACCCAGCCTTCGGCATCATAATAATGGCGCGCCGCCGAGCATCCGGCCACCGATAGCTGCTGGATATACCGCATGAGCGGTTCATGGCTTTCGCTCAGGTTCGCGGCCTCCGTCGGAAAATAATTCATCTGGGTGTTCACATCCAGGTGATAATCGCAGCTCCAGGCCATCTTGTTAGCTTCGCCGTCATTCCATATGCCTTGCAAATGCATGGGCAGGATGGAGTCTTGTCGTGATCCGCTAATCGTCAAGTACCGGCCGTATTGATAAAACAACGCAAACAACGCCTGGTCATCTCGCTTGCCCTGCTTAAACCTGCCGATCCGCTCGTCTGTAGGCAGACTGGCATGCTCGGAGCTTCCCAGATCCAATCGTACGCGGGCATACAGCGGCTGATAATCCGCCAGATGCTTGGCTTTCAGCTCGTCATATCCCAGCAGCACAGCCTGTTCTAGCTGCAACGCGCTTTTCTCCCGCCAGCTCTCGCCTTCTTGACGGTAATCCGTGTTCACCGCAAAATAAATCGCCGCCTCATCTGCCCCGGACACGATTATCGTGTCATCCATGCAGCTCACCTGCCCGCCTTCCGTTACGACGCGCAGCAGACCTTGGCAAGACACCCCACACTCCCCATTGCTATGTATGCCTTCCCACGCCTGTCCCTGGAAATCGATCGTATCCTTCCCAGTAACGACAGCATGAAAAGGACCATTCTCCCCTCGAATCGAAATGCGGAATGACACGCCTGACGAGCCATGGCTGCTGCGGATCCGCGCAACAATGACCTGATCGGCATGGGAAGCAAAGACCTCTCGCGCCATCTCCGCTCCATCGATCTCGCACAAAGAACGCGCCACCGCCTCCTGCAGATCCAGTTCCCGATGGAACAGCGGCTCAGCTGCTGCATCTTGTCTCCCGCCCTCGGATGGCTTCACGTGATGGTCAAACTCCAGCACGACTTGGCATAGTCCCAGATTGGTGCCAAAATTCAATTTTTCCGGCTCCAGGTGCTTCTTGGCCAGCCGATCGCCTTCACGATAATCGCCTTGGAAGAAATGCTGCCGCATCCGCTCCAAATCCGCTTTGCTGTTGCTTCGCCCTTGAGCCGGCTCCGGCTGGCCGGACCAATAGGTGGTTTCGGTGATATTCCATATTTCTCTGTCAGGCGTGGATACCACCACATTCCCCATTCGGCCATTCCCGATCGGCAGCCCTTGCGACCAGCCCTGGGCCGGTTTCGTGTACCAAAGCTTCATATCTGACATGTTGTTTTCTCCTCTTCATTTGATTTTCCAATATCGAACAAGCGCTATCCCTTACAGCAAAAGCAAGAAATCGCGATTCCCGGATGGAGCCGGGAACCGCGATGAACTTGCAGATGTACATGATGAATCGATGATTACTTGTTATGGATTAGGGACGATTTTATAAAGCTTGGATTCGGCCGCTTTTAGCGTCACATCCAGCGAAGAGCCAGACACCCTCTGAGATTGGCCGCTCCATACTTCCGTCACCGTATAGGACGCCGCCCCTTCCGAAGCGATACCGGCACGAACGAGATCCACGGTATGCTGTGCCGCATGTTGCGTATAGTTAAATACGGCTACATAGTGGGTTCCCTGATCGTCCAGCACGAATACGTCCGCTGCCTGCGTGCCCGTGTTGCCTTCTACCGGCTGGAACGCCTTGCCCTTCATCGCCAGCCCGTTCACTTCCGGGTTGGTCAGCAGCGTTTCCATGTACTGCCGTGCCGTCGCATCCGTTACGTCATCCGAATTCAGGAAGACCGTGCCGGAGATCGCGGCCGCATTGACGCGAGACTGCGCGCCTTCGATCGATCCGCCTTTGGTCAAGTGCATATAGTCCGGATCGGTATAATGGTAGATCGTTCCGTTCTGCCACCAGCCGTACGTGAGATTGTTCAGCTGATATTCCGTGCTGCCGATGCTGCCGTCGATATCGCAGGAGATGCGGCGGCTGTGCGCATATTGGCTAGGGAACAGCGGCGCGATGGAAGCGCTGATGAACATGGAGCCGTCCAGCACTTCATTCACGTAAGCCATCCCTTGGTTATAGGCCTGGATGCCGGTTTGAACGCTAGGGTCATCATGCTTGCCTTCCATTGCCCCATGGCTCAGAAAATCGATTTTGATATATTCGAAGCCCTTGCTCTTGAACTTATTCATGTAATAATCGATCCGCTGCTTCACGCCTGGATGCGTCGGATCCACGGCATAAGCGCCGTCCAGCGTTGGCAGCACGTTGCCCTCCAAATCGCGCAGCACGATATCGCCGTATTTATATTTGCCGTTGGTCCCTTCGACCTCCTGCTCCATATTGTTGCCCCAGTACACGAACGGCGAATAATAGATGCCGGCCTTCTGTCCATTGCTATGAATGAGCTGAACCAGATCCGTCAGCTGCTGATCCGTCATGTTATCCCAATAGGAATCAAGATTGATGTAGATATCGCCTTCATTGTTGAAGGAATGGTTCTGAATATGGTCTTTAAAATAATTCGAGACGGAAACCGCCTTGTCAAAGCTCAAATCGCTGGCATAAGCTCCCCAACTGTTCCAGCCGACCGGAACGCCTTCAGGAATGTCCTCGCCAAAGGCTAACGGAGGCTGGATCGCTGCATTCACCTGGCCAAATTCCTCCAGCCCGGTCCGGTAATCCTCGAAAAAGCCGACCATGATTTTCGGCGAAACAATCTGCTTGCCCGTTACCTTTCCATGCGGAATCGTGTCCCACGTGGAGGTGGATGACGTAAATCCGCCATATACGCGCAGTTTGTTCAATTTGTCATTCGAGCCGCTCCAATAGATACCGGTTTTCCACGTGTCATGCGTCACCGATCCGATAACGAGGCCGTTCCGGCTCGTATTGTCATAGATGGCCGTCAGCTCCGAACTGACATACAGACCGTTGTTGAGGCCGGTATTCATCGACTTCGCCTGGTATCTGGACCAAGCATCATTGTCGAACGGAACGACGAGGACCCTGTTATCGTCATAGCTGCCGATGTCGATGCCGCCCCTCGCTTCCATCGCGATAGGTGCGATATTCCCCGTAGATATGGCGGAATTGTGGGTAGCGACTGTTTCCGTAAGAAAATATGGCCCGTCTTCATAGACGTAATAGATTTGGCTGAGCGATGGCATTCCCCCATCCTCATTCACGACCGTCACCTTGATGCCCTTGCCGGTATCATCCTGGAATGGGACCACTTGATTCTTATAGAATTTATGATGTTTATAATCCTTGCTTGCAACCATCCGGTCGAGCTGGATCTCACTGTATAACCCCTTGGCAACCGCTTTGCCGTTCCAATTGTATTGGGACAATCCGGTCGAGGTATTGTACAGCAGCTCATACGTCGGATTGGACACCTTGAAGCCGTTGGCATACTCGGTTAGGGTGATGGAGCCATAGCTCGTGGCTTTCTTTTGCTTGCCTAAATCGCCAATGCTTCCATCAGGGCCTGATCCGTCATCGCCGGCTGAATCAAAGGTCAGCTCAATCTTGTCAAAATCGGGCGAGTATCCGCCTGCATCATCGAACAGAATCGTGTTGCTACCCTGATTCAAATAAATTTGAATCTGATAAGTGCCGATCGTGTTCCAATCCGCTGTTTTCGGAAAACTGAAGTTCTCCTTCTCCGCTCCGTTTACGGAGATCGAAGCCGCGCGGGAATCCCCGGAGATGTAGAACATGTTCATATTGTAGATACCGGCCTTATCGGCCTGAATCCCGTTGAACGTCAGCGTGGAGCCGCCGTACAGATTGCCGGCTTTTTGCCCGGCTGAACAGAAGCCGCAATCGACCGCTCCTGCATTGCCGGTAAACGTGTTCTGAGATGCCTCGGCCTCGTAGGAAAGGATGCCTCCGGCCGTTAGACTCGGCGGCTGCGGTTCTGCCGAAGCAAAGGAGCTGCCTAGCATAGCCCCCGCTAACAGCATCGATAAGAATAGCATGAATGGCTTTTGGAAGAATTTGAACGGATAAATACGCACTGAACCTCTCCTCCTTCTATTCATTGATTTCGGCTTAATTTCAGGATTTTCGATTCGGCTGGCGCCAGCTCGACCGTAAGTGTGCCGTGCGCTTGACCTGCCGTACCTTCCCACACATCCAGGACCGTGTAGGTAGCGTGCGCCTCTAGGCCGCAGCGTTCCAAGGAAACCGTCTTCTGTACGGACTCGGCCCCGTCAAAGTTAAATACGGCCATATACGTTGTTCCCGGTTCGCTTGGATGTGTCAGTGCAAACGTATCCGCAGCCTGTTTCCCGAGATTACCCTCTACAGGCACAAAGGTTCTGCCCAGTCTCGCAATCTCGGTGATCGCTTCATTTCCCAACCAGGTCTTGGCGCGCCATGCCGCTTCCTCATGCCGGAAGTCATCGCCCAGCAGCAGCACCGTTCCCGAGATCACGGAAGCGGTCAGACGGCTTCGCCCTTCATGGCGGGTCGTCGAATCCTGATTGAAGCTTTTATAGATCACGGCATGGTCCGGATCGTTAAAGCGGTACAGCGTATCGTTCATCCACCACCCGTGCGTCAGCGAGTTCAGCAAATATTCCGTATCCTTCATCGTTCCGAACACATCGCAGGAAATTCTGCGGCTGTGCGCATAGGAATAAGGGAACAGCGGGGCAATCGACAGGTTTATGAAGAACGGTCTGCCGATTCGCTCCGGGGAGAGCTTTTCCGTCAGATACGAGAGGCCGTAGTTGTATGCAGCGATCCCCGTCGTAATATCCGGGTTATGATGCTTGCCCTCCAGAGCCCCGTGCGCCATGAAGTCCAGTTTAATATACTCAAATCCCTCGGAAACGAATTTATCCATGAACCAATCGATTCGCGCCAGGTTTCCGGGATGCGTAGGATCAATCGCAAGTCCGCCGTCAACATCCGGCAAAATCTCGCCATCCTGGTCGCGAAGCAGGATATCGCCATAGGTATACTTCCCATCGGTGCCCTCCACGGGGTTCCCGAACCCAGCCGGACTTCCCCAGAACGCAAACGGCGTCCAGTATGTACCGGGTTTGTGCCCGTTCTCGCGGACCCTTTTCAAGGCATCCTCCATCTCGGCAGGCGTCAGGCGATCCCAGAACGCATCGAAATTCACGTACAGGGTATTCTCGTTATGAAAGCCCTGCGGCTGAACCTCCCGCTTCAGAAAATCGCTCGTCGCAACATAGAGGTCGTAATCCAGCGTGCTCATGGCGGCCGACCAGCTGTTCCAGCCGATCGGCACGCCGCCTTCCCAGCTCAGAGCAGGCGCTATCTTCGTATTCGCTTCCCCATACGCTTCGAGTCCTGCCCGGTAATCGTCGTAATCCCCTACCATAACCAGCGGAGATTCGACGCGCGTTCCTCTTACGTAGCCATGCGGCTGGGAATCTCGGGTCATGATGTCGGCCGCGCCAGCGTACAGTTCCAATTCATCCAGCTTGCCTGCGGTTTCCCCTTTCACGCGAATGCCGGTCTTCCACACGTCATGACTGATCGATCCCAAGATCAATCCATAACGGCTATCCGGCTGGAACAAGGCCGTCACTTCGTAGCTTTCCGTCTCCAGCGGGGCCGTCTCCGTCAGATAGCGCACCCATTTGTCATTGTCATAAGGTACGCGGAGCACATGCAGCGCTTCTCCCGGAACCGTCTCGCTCCCGCTGGATACGCTATCGGTTTTCACCACCGCGATGCGGTTTACCTTCATTTCCTCTGCGCCGACAATGACGACACGTGTGATGAAAGATGAAGCCCCTTCATAGACGTAAAAATGCTGTTCCAGGCCTGGGAGCAGATCGGATTCATGCTTAATCACGGCATGGATTCCGGTTCCAAACCGATCTTGGATCTTCTCGGGCTGCCCTATCATATAGTGGCGGTCGTAATGTCCCGTATGGTATTCCCGGCCCTGCCATCGAAAGCCGCTTCGTACTTCTTGCAGAGCGAATCCCTTGCTGCCTGCGTAGGCGTAACCGCCTTTTTCCAAATCCACCTTAATGGCCACCAGGCCATTCGCCAAGCGAATGTGACTTTCGGCATTCACCCCCACGTTCACCGCCGTATCGCTGCTTCCTAACATCTGTGGATTTCCTCCTTCTGCGTGCATCTGTGCTGCATTCAGGCCGTTCAACTTTTTAGAGCCTTTTACAGCTTGCTATCATTATAGAAGCGCGGGTAAAGCGCTTTCTATACAACGATCTTCCGATCCATATCGGGATGTAACTCATCTGGAGCGACTCATTTGTTAAAATGCAATATGATCACTCTCCGCCGATCGCTGGCGATGGACCCACTCGAAAAAAAAGGCTATCGCAGAGCGCCTAAGTTCTCCGGATAGCCTGTTTTACATATGGATGATGAAGTACCACTGTTCTCACGCTAGATCTAATCATTAGACGGTTGGTATGGTGCCGCCGTCGATCACATATTCGCTTCCCGTTATGGATGACGCCCGGTCCGATACAAGAAATGCCACCAGCTCTGCTACCTCTTCCGGAAGCCCGGGACGTCCTAAAGGGATCCCACCGAGCGAATCCATCAATTCCTGAAGCGCACTTTCTCGGCTTCCTGATACCGACGCAATCCGGTCGATCATGGCATCTGCAGCCTCCGTCTGAATGAATCCGGGCGATACGGCGTTAATTCGAATGCCCCGCGGGGAAAACTCGTTGGATAACCCTTTACTGTAATTGGCAAGGGCAGCCTTCGCCGCGGCATAAGCCAGCGTGGTTTCATAGAGCGGCAAGCGTCTCTGTATCGAAGTAATATGAATGATGGCACCTGATCCCTGCTCTACCATGTACGGCAGCAGCCCCCTGTCCAAACGAACCGCTGCGAGAAGATTCCAATTCAAGGCTTGAACCCAATCCTCGTCGGTTAAGGCAAGCGCCCCTCCAGGGGGTGTAGTCGAACCGCCTACGCAGTGCACCACGATGTCAATTCCATGCAGGTGCTCCTGTACACCTTGAACCACCTTGTCGACGCCTGTAGACGTCGCAATATCGGCTTGAACGAACAAGCCGGAGCCGACCCGAACGCTAGGTTCGGAACGGGCGGTAGTCAGTACAGCCGCCCCACCGTCTGAAAGCCGCTTTACGATGGCCTGACCCATTCCTCTGGTTCCTCCAGTAACCAGCACTCTTTTGCCTTCAAACTCATTCCATGGTCCTTCATGTCTTTGTTTCATAATTGCCCTCCAGTATTCGTACCCTTAAATTTTGAATATGGTATTTTTTCTTACTTGGATTCAGATATCTGCAATTTTGAAATCTGACCGCTTTGCACCGTGAAACAAAATTCAAAATAGTAAGGGCCTGCCGGATAATCACCATTTACTTCGGTTGAAACGATGTACTGGTCTAGGCGATGATGAATGTTGGTCGCCCGGACATTTACCCGTGCGCCGATGAATTCGTCGTCGCTCCATTTCTGTATGGCTGCCTTGCCCCTGAACTCCCTGCTGTCATCGACGACTATAGCATCCTTGCCGAAGCATGAAAGCATCCGGTTTGTATCATGATCATTGCTTGCGGATATAAATGTGCGAATTATACTCGGCAGCTGCTTCTCGCTTATCTCGATCATAAACGCTTCACTCCTTATGATGTGATATTCCTCAGGCTTGACGCCGCTTATCCTCCCCCGGTCCGGTTGAAGACAAGGATATCTTACCTTGACGGTTTCATAACGTCCAATTTATAATAATCATAAAATTTATAAATAAAATTCATATAAAGTAGGTGCTTGAAGATTGGAGCTTACCCAGCTGGAGTATTTTTTGACGGTTTCCCGTCTTCAACATATGACGAAGGCTTCGAAAGCGCTCAGCATCACGCAGCCGGCATTAAGCCACGCTATCTCCAAGTTGGAGAGCGAGCTGGGCGTCCCTCTTTTTGAACGAAATGGCCGTAATGTGAAGCTTAACCGCTATGGCAGCATGTTTGCCAGATGGGTGGAGCAGGCACTCCAGGACATTCAAAACGGGATGCAGGAAATCGAAGAATCGTCCAATCCCGATACGGGGATCATTTCGGTTTCTTACCTGAATATTTTAGGGGTCGATCTCGTCCCTGCTCTTGTCAGGACCTATCAGCTGGCTCATCCCAAGGTTCGTTTTGAATTAAACCAGGGAAACCTCGGCGATATTGACGAACATTTGGAAAAAGGGCATTCGGACCTCATGATTACATCTAGGGAATCTACTATGGACCAACATAACTGGCTGGTCATGAGAACCATGCCTTTATATATCGTGGTTTCAAGCCGCCACCGCTTGGCGAAACGTCCCTCCCTAAGTCTGATGGATCTGTCCGGAGAGCCGTTCGTCGGGCTAAAGCATAATTGCGGCCTTCGAGCCACGATTCAATCGCGATTTCAGCATACCGGCTTTATTTTGTCTTCGACGTACGATGCAGAAGATTTGGCCACCGTAGCGGGTTTTATTAAAGAGGGACTTGGCGTCTCCGTTCTGCCGAAAACGGCCGGCCTTATGCTGGAAGGTCTCTCGTGGATTCCCATTACCGATGAAGGCTGGTTTTGGGAGATTGGCTTAAAATGGCGCGAAGACCGCTACCTCTCGCCTGCGGCAAGACGATTCATTGAATATGTGAAGCATCATTATCAAGTCAGCGGGAAGTAACCGGTTGGTACACAATAAAAGGCTATCCAGGTCAAAACGACGCTTGGATAGCCTTTACTGAATCATCGAAAGATCACGCCAAACACCTTCGCCACGACCACGCACTCCATGACGAAGATCAGTAAACAACAAAAATAGAAAACGGACAGCTTCAGCTCCCCGAACTGATCCTTCCAATAACGTCTGCGGAACAAGGAGATAATATCCGGAGTAAACGAATACTTCACCGACTGTTTCAGATCATCCACGTCATCGAATATCCGTCTAAAGATCCATTTATAGATCGGAATATTCAGGATGAACAACACGACATAAACTAGAAGCTCCACGAGGCCGCGTCACCTCCTAGTTAAACATGCTTCCACCAGACCCCAGCGCACTCCGGCACCGTTGACCATTGGTTCGCTATGATCTTGTCCGTTAACTCTTCACCGAAAAAGAAGCCTGTGTGTAGCAATGCCTCCTCTACCGTATCAAAAACATAATCGGTCCGAATCCACTGATGGCTAAATCCGTATTGCTGCTCCAATTGAGCGTAATAACCGGTTAGGAAATCGGGAGGATTCGGGGGCTCCGTTCCGGTTCCCATCGTTTCCAGTATCAAAATCGTCCCTCCGGGTCTCAAAACTCGATGCAGCTCCGACATCACAAGTTCAAGATTCTCACGCCATTCCTCGTGGCTGGAATCGGCCAGATAACTAATGCTCCAGCCCGATACAATCAGATCTACACTCGATGAAGCAACCGGGAGATTGCGATGATCAGCAACCATTGTGGTCCAATTGTGAGAATCTAAAGCTTCAGAGCATTTATCGTCCAAAATATCGAGCATGGGTTGCGATATGTCGGTACAGATCAATGATCTAGCATCGGCGGCAAGCAGCATGGATAATCGGCCTGAGCCTGCCCCCAAATCAAGGACATCCAGTCCTTCGTACGGTTTGACCCTATGGATAAGTTCAGTTAAATCAGGCTGTCTGCTAACCATGGCCTCATAGGCTTGAGCCTGCTTGTCGTAAATTTCATCAATAGACACGATTGTTCCCCCTATCCAGCCCGCTTACGGAATTAATTCTCCGCGGATGGTCCTTGTCTTCTGTTCATGATGTGCTGTATCAGTTTGTACATGAAGCACAGCAGCAGCGAGAAGGCAATCATCATGAAATACGTGTTCCAATTGAAAAATTGATTGTTCATATGTATCGAAAGGAGTCCGCCGGACGTTATCGATTCGATGTGATCCCAGTCCGCTTGGCCCCACCTCAATTGAAAAGCCTCCGCTAGGATTTCTCTATAGATTTCGAGTCGATGAAGCTGATATGCATAACCCGCTAGGATATAGCCAGCCAGAGCTAAGATCACAAGGCTTAACCAGCTGAAAGGCATCTTCAGGTCTTTAAAAATACGAATCCATTGATAGACCAACATAAGAAAAAGAATGCCTAAAGGGATGAGCAGCAGGATGGCAGGATTGCCGTTTCCGGAGCTGCTGCCGGGCCGAGGCGTCATCATATTGCCGAATAGAACCACGCCTAGCACGGCAAGCGCAATGATGATTAAAGCGGCAAAACGTCTCATTTTCATATCGGCACACCTCGCTCAAGCTTCCTTGCAAAAGCCTATAATCTCTTCATGAACGAGCTCCGGCATCTCATGGTTAATGGCGTGACCCGCCCCGTTAACGATGCAGTAGCGCATCCCGTTCGTCTCCAATCTGGCAACCGCCTGCGGATAATGACTAAGCAAATCCCGCTCGCCAATGACGAACAAGGACTTGCTGCGAATAGCCTGAATGTCGGCAGGCGAATGGATCGTAATCGCATGCTTCATCATGGAGCGATTGTTGAAGTACTTCAGCAAGTAGAACCAGTGCTGCATAAGCTCCGGGTTGTTCTCAAATGCATCTGCATGGGTACCGCACAGCTTACGAAGCAATGAACGCACATTCCGTTCCGAAGGGAATAAGGCTTCCGGCAGAAAAGCCCGCATCATTTTGCTCATCACTTCAAACTGGCTTCCGGCAATGCTCCCGGCCAAACATACGATCTTGCTCACCCGATCCGGTCTGACGATGGCGTAATGGTAGGCCAGATAAGCTCCGTAGGATACGCCCGCGATATAGACAGCGTCCACATTCATTGCCTCAAGGACCTCGTCCAACCATGTTGCCTGATTGAATTCGCGTGCATACTTGTCGTTCGGCTCGCTCTTCCCGGACCCTCCGATATTATCCACCGCGATGATATGAAAGTTACGGGATAGCTCCTCCACGTTATATATCCACATCATGGCGATGTTATCGCCCGTTCCATGCAGTAGTAGCAGCGGAGGAAGATCCGAAGAACCTACTGTTATAACGTGAGTCATACCGTAGGAAGTAGAAATATTATGCTGCTCATACGGTACCGTCCACGCTGACAGCAGGCGGTCGTAGGATGCATAGACGAGCTTTTGTCCATGATTGCTTTTGAATCGCTTCAATACCTGCACCTCCAACTACATAAAATTTATCTTATGCACTTGCCTTCATGGTGTTCGGCATATATAGGGATCAATTGTTCCAGCTTATGTATGGTCCTGTATGGCTTCACGTCCAAAGAGTCGTCCCATCTCCCGTCTCTTGTATACCAGATGGCTTTGATACCGCATTGAGCGGCCCCGATTATATCGTTATGCGGATGGTCTCCGACGTACCATGTCTCTGATGGCATTACGTGAAGTTGGTTCAAAGCTCTCGTAAAGATTGCCGGATCCGGCTTTTTGACGCCAGCCTCTTCGGAGATCACGATAGAATCGAAGTATTCGCGAATCCCCAGCTGATGGATCTTGCCCTCTTGGACTTGAACGGTTCCATTGGTGATGATGCCAAGCTTAAGTCCCCAAGTCTTCAACTCGCGCAGGACGGAAACCAGCTGATCCATCGGCTGGATACAACTGGCGATTTCCCCTCTGAAAAATGACAAGTATTCATCCGCCTTCGGGGGATTCACCCACGGAAGCTGCTCGACCAGCATCTCATATACTTCGCGCTTATCCCGATAGCCATGATGATCCGCTTCCTTGAATCGCTTGGCTATCATCATTTGAGCAGCTTCATCGGAGTCGGGAAAGTACCTGGCAATCAATCGCTTGATGAACGTGTTAATCGCTGCCCTTCTGTCCGTTAATGTCTCATCCAGATCGAAGATAATCGCTTTTAATGTCATAGGCGCCTGCTTTCTATTAAAAGTTAACTCGCTCTCCATTTCCCTTGATGAAAATAGGCTCCGGATATTTTAAAGCCGTCGGCGGCCGCTGATCCTCTGGATAAAACGCCAGCTCCGCAAACTCGTCATTCTCCGGGTCCAGCTCACCGCTCACAACGCTGCACTCAAACACAATCGTGAGATACTCCACTTGGTGCCCATTGCTGTACGTATATCGGCGTTCTTTTCCACCATACACCCCAATGATTCGTTCAGGCTTGATATCAAGCCCCGTCTCTTCCTTCGCCTCGCGAATCATCGCCTCCGCCGGCGACTCACCCAGCTCGATGGCACCTGCTACAAGGCCCCATAATTCTTCGTGATGCTTCCTTCCGAACAAAATATCATCCTGATCATTTCGGATAATGCCTGCAACGGACGGCATGAATATCAGCTGATCTCCGATCTTCTCCCTCAAATCTTTATAGTAATCCGACATTCCCATGGCTTTACGCTCCTTTGGTTTGGTTCTTCATGCTGACATGGAAGGCTTGGAATCTATCTTCTTCTGTCCTGGATCTCCAGCTCATATGGGCTCACTCCTTATGTAACTTCACAGCTTCGCGGTTAGCTATGGATCTAATCTGTGCGATATGGTGCTGGTTGTGCCATACGAATCGCTGCAAGGCGATGTCCAGGGTGATGCTGCCGAGCACTTGGGTTCTCATGGTTCTTTTGAAATCCTCGGGATGCAGATCCTTAAGCAGGATAAGAAAACGAAAATGAAGTGTTTCCAGAAGCGAAAGCGAGTTCTCCACGGGTACCTCCGTGTAATCGCTAAGCTCAGCCCATAAATCTTCCCGGTACGAGCTAGCCAGCGGCTCATCCTCGGTCAATGCCCGTTTAAAACGCAAGTAAGCATTCATGTCGTTATCGGCGAGGTGGTGCACGATTTGCTGAATGCTCCAGCCACCTTCACGGTATGGCATGTGCAGCTGGGATAGCGGACACTTCATGATGATTTGCCGAAGCGTCGGTACGATTGAAGGAATCTGCTGCATAAACTTCTGTCTGTCCTCCAAAGTTGGCTCCACCAATGGCTCAAAGGAGCCCAGGGGATAACGGATGCTGACCACCACTTCCTTACCTCCTCCATACATCATCGTACCCTTCATATATGGAACAAATGATCTTTTGTTTCGCTGCAGCACAAGAAATATCATGTCCCCATCCTATTAACAGTCCCTATCTATGGGTTGGATCTAGGATTGTAGTCACAAATAGACCTTATAAACAATATACCTGACAGCACGGAAAGCAGCATGTGTATTTCCGGTTTCCCAAACATCTCTATAACGAACAGCCTTCCAAGTCCAAACCACTCAATCCAATAAATGCCAGGAATAAAGATGATAACTGTAAGTATAGCAGCGGGCAATAACAGCCAGCTTAATCGAACTTGCCCCTTAATTAAACTACCCAGTACTCTCCACTCTATTAAAACTCCGAACAGGAATCCGTATAAACTCATCTTTAATAACGAGAATTGCTGGGGAGACAAATCTGTATAGGCCCTTTGAATTTCATTATGAGTTTCTGTCATCAGGTAGAGCAGCATGACCATACCGATCACAACAAATCCGCCAAAAGCCATTTTTTTAGGTTGGATCATCCCTCTTTCGCTCCTTTATTCGAAAAAATAATACGAAATATCCGCTAAGAATTATGATTATGCGACGCCCCCGAAGTTAGAAGCAGCAAAGGGATGAAACAGCGCAAGCGGGTGCTGTACGCCTTTTTCGAGGCTCTCCACCATCCGCCTCATGACTTCGGCATCCCGGAATATCATGCTGTCATCCGCGAAGATATCAGGCAGCGTGACCCAGCGGCAATCCTTGATCTCGTCAGCACCCAATTCAAGCGAGCCTCCCGTCACGATTCCGGTGAAATGAAACATGACGACATGGTAATTCAAACTGCTGAGGAATTGATAAACCCCTGTAGTGCCCGTCAGTTGGACTTCATACCCTGTTTCTTCCTTCACTTCTCTAATAGCCGCCTCAAATATCGTTTCTCCAGGCTCGATGCGCCCTCCCGGAAAGTTCCACGTATCCCGA
This sequence comes from Paenibacillus sp. HGF5, assembly GCF_000204455.1. Classification (NCBI taxonomy): domain Bacteria; kingdom Bacillati; phylum Bacillota; class Bacilli; order Caryophanales; family Paenibacillaceae; genus Paenibacillus; species Paenibacillus sp. HGF5. The sequence goes on from NZ_AEXS01000019.1 coordinate 145,481, forward strand.
ACCGAAGGTTTATTTTCTTGAATGATGAGCACTTGATCCCCTTGTACGAGGGTAATGCTGACCACAAGCACGATCCCGTTTTCCGTCATATCCACAATCCTTTGCACATGATCTACATAAACAGAACCCACCTTTGGCGTTAACCACGAGGAGGGTTCTTGGATGAAATATCTGGTAACTCCCCTTATTCTACCGTTAACGCACATAACACGCAATCGGGACGACGTTGTTGAACCCTCAACTCGAATGCCTCTCCTTCTCAAGCATATGGCCCACCGCTGCTAGAAGTCTTTTTTTAAAGATAGAGTCACGCGTCGGGTCAAGCCGATAGGGCAGAGAGTATATTATTGAATACTAAAACGTTCCTGAACATCACCATGATGATGATTCGATAAATTGGAGGTTGAGCGATGTCCGGGTATGTAAATGTTGATGTCCCGATCGAACTGCTGTTCACGGATCTGGTTACGGAGGAAAGAAAAAAGGATATTCCCAACTACACCGATAGCTGGTACGAACATCACAAGCTTTCCGCTGATATGCCGATCATGCGTTTTGATTCGCACAAGAGCCTGTACCGATATTTCATGAACGAACAAGCCAGCCCGTCCGCGTACCTGGATTGGTATAAGAAGATCTTTCTCACCAGGGGAATCGACCCTCCTTTACAGGATGAAGAGGTCCTCGCCTTTAGGAAAAATCAGTATCGCATGATGAAGGTGGATCTGTCGTCCAACAGCGCTTTTTTTCTCCAAGACCCGCCTCTGGTGAAATTTAATCGCGCTGGAGGTTATTTTAACCTGAAGGACGGACATCACAGGTCGACTTTTTTGTATTTGCAAGGTAAAAGGAGCATGAAAGTCAAAATGTCCAGCGAAGATTATATGGACTGGATGAATATCGAAGGGCTGTCAGAGGTTGCCGATTCTTTTCAGAGACATCAACGGAGCCTTATTTATACCCCCATACTGCACCCTTCCTATCTTCATTTGAAGAGCGAGCGCGATCAAACCTATCCGACAAGACTTGATGTCATTATGGATTTCTTGGGTACGCGTTCTCTTCTCGGCACGAAAGTGATCGATATCGGGTGCAATATCGGATATTACGCGCGGCATTTCGCCCGCGAAGGTGCGCACGTAACCGGATTGGAACCGCTGGCTGAGCATTACGATCTGGCTTTGCGGCTGAATCGGCTGGAAAGGGTGAACTTTGACCTGCTTCCGGACCGCTTCGAATCATCATCAAGACTTCAGCAGTATGAGATCGGCCTCCTGTTAACCGTGTTTTATCATCATATGGGAGACCAAGATATCCGTAACGCTTTTTTGCGGAAAATCAATCAATGCATTACCGATATGCTCTTCTGGGAATCAGGCGGCGAACCGGAAACGGAAAAATCGCTGCTGCTGCAAAATACGCATTTCACCCGGTATGTAAAGCTGGCGGCCACATCGGGTACAGGGAAAGTAAGGGAGCTCGGCGTATTCTTAAAAACCTGAAATGGGTGGTTACAAAAGAACTAAAACTCGGGAGCCCGTGCTTCTTGAGACGTTATTTACGTTAACGACGGTATTGAGGTCAAACGGGACTTCAGGACAATGGTGTCTTCTTGGCCTCATTCTTGTACCGAACCACCGCGGAGCCGGGAACAACCGGATAGGCGGTGCTAGGTTTACATATTACGAACAGCCTGATGGACCTCATATCGCCATCATCTCTTCATATCAATATTCTCTTCTATCCCGAGTAGCATCCTCCAGCCATGAGATAAGCCCCATTTTGCTAACGTAGATCTCATGCTGCACCACGATATAAGGAAACAATGTACCAACCTCGGATCCATATTGCTCTCTTAAGGCATTTTCGGATGAGATTATATTCTTCACCTGATACTCGGTAAGGTTCAAGAACTCGGCCGTTTCTTCAAGCGTCATTAACGGACGTTCCGATTGCACCATATTGGCTTCTTCCGTACTAGCCGAAATCGCTTTTGATCCCTCCGTCCTCATCCTTTTCCTCCACGAATATCCAAAACAACAGCAAAAACCTAAAAAAATGTAAATACGCAGCCCGTTAAAAATACGATATGATATGGGCAAATCAGGAAGGGAGGACAAGGAACCTGCTTAGCATCCACTAAGAACATATTTTTTTGCACATGACAAAGGAGGAGTTTTAATGAGAATCCCCAAAATCACCAGCCTATTCATGATGCTTACATTTCTGACGACGGCATCGCTATCCGCTTCCGGCGAAATGGGAAGCACCGCGGAAGCCTCGTCGGGTCCTTTAAAGGTTATGAGCTTCAACCTGCGGTATGCCGCCAATGACGGTCAGCCCTGGGAGAACCGCCGCCCAGTCACCAGGAACCTCATCCTGGAGCATCAGCCGGACGTCATTGGAACTCAGGAAGGACTTCACCGGCAAATCGTGGATCTGGAGAATGATCTGCCGGGATATGATCGAATCGGAGTCGGACGCGAAGGCGGGAGCTTAGGGGAATATATGGCGATTTTTTATAATACGGAACGGCTGAAGCCACTGGAGCAGTCTCACTTTTGGCTGTCCGATACGCCCCAGACGATCAGCTCGGCCAGCTGGGGCAACCAAATTCCGCGGATGGCAACCTGGGTTCGCTTTCAGGATCTTCGAAACGGCAAAACCTTTTATATGGTCAACACGCATCTGGATCATCAATCCGAGGTTTCCCGGCAGAAGAGTGCGGCACTTATCGTTGATAAGATGAAGTCATTTGACCCGGAAATCCCCGTTGTAATCACCGGCGATTTCAACACGCTTCCGGCGAGCGATACGTACTCGATTTTTACAAACAACGGGTTGTCGGATGCGCATGTCACGGCTAAGAAGCGAACCAACGATGATCTGGGAACCTTCCATAACTACAAGGACCCTACGGGCGGCGGCAGCGGAAACCGGATCGACTGGATTCTGCACGGCCAAGGGTGGAATGTCCTGCACAGCGAGATTATCAACTACAAGGAAGACGACCAATACCCTAGCGATCATTATCCCGTCATGATGGAGGGCACCCTGCAACAATCCAACAAAACCACCGGAGAAACGGTGCCCAAACAGCCCTTGACCACGGCTCTTCATATCACCGAAGTGGTCGCCAACTCGAACGAGCAAGGGAATTACAATTATGTGGAGATTTATAACCCCACGAACCGGGAAATCGACCTGGAAGGGTATCAAATCTACTACTATTACGACCCTGCCCTTCCGTTCGACAAATCCAAGTCCAACCGCTGGACCATTACGAAGGATCACTACAGTACCAACTCCCTTATCGGTCCGAATGAAACCAAGGTGATCTGGATCAAGAAGCAGCCTTGCTGTTATGACCTGGGCTTTGAGCAGTTCCTTGCCAACTATCAAGTCAACGGAGATGAGCTCTCACCTTCTCAACTGCTCGCCGTCTTTACGCCGGGCAACAATCAGGGGCTGAACGGAACCTCCACCAGCGGACGTTCCTTAGGCATTGCATCGCCATCCGGCACCCATCTCGTGGGCATCCAGTTTAATAACGGGCAGCTGGATGCCGGGGTTAACGAGTCGATCACCTATCAGGAGCCTGCACCGCTGATGAGCATTATGCAGAAAAAAGACACGTTTCAGCTCCCTTCTCCTGGTCACCCGTAAGCTTCTTCCCAAAAAACAGATAGATCTTCCACATGCCATGGCTCAGGTTCATGGTGCGTGGAAGATTTTTTTTAGGTACTCACTCTCAGAAATCTAGTTCTATGTAATTAATTCCATCCTTATATGTAATATAACATTACATAAGTATTGATAAACCTAACCATTCCCATATATAATACGGCTAAATTGATCATACGCATAGAAAATGGGGGAGATAATATGCCATCAATAAGAAAGAGACTTCGCTTTCATTCAATCACAGCAGCTTTATGTACGATTTCGTTGTTAACCGCTGTACCCGCGCAAGCCGCTGCCTTCGATTCGTTTCCCATCCTGCAATCCACCAGCAAAGACCATGTCAAAGCCGATTATTATGTCCCCAGCACGGTAGAGAACATCAGTTGGGGGCATCTTCCGAATCGGGACAGCAAATCCATCATGACCGTCACCTCCGGCAGCACCATCATGTTTGATACGCTATCCCATGAAGGCATCCTAGAAGACCAGGGAAGGGATCCGGAGAAGTATTTTGCTTCCTTCGGTATCCGGCCGGATCAAGTGCTGGATGACGCTAAAGCGGTTGCTGCCTCTGAGCTGCAGCATGATTTTGACAACGATGGACCGCATGTCGTAACGGGACCGATTGAAATCCAGGGAGCAGAACCCGGAGATGTGTTGAAGGTCGAGGTTCTTTCTCTCACCCCCCGGGTGCCCTATGGCGTCATATCCAACCGGCATTACAAGGGTGCCCTTCCCGGCGAATATCCCGAGAATGACGGGCGCAAGGAAGGGGCAAGCGCAGCAAATCCCGAGTTATACCAAAATATATCCAAGTTCACGCCGGTAGAAGAAATCAACGGCAAACTCTATGGCGTGCTTCCCGTTGAGCAGGGTGGCCATGTCCGCTTCCCGCTCAAGCCTTTTATGGGGCTAATGGGCGTCGCACCGGATACCAGTGAAAAAGTTAGCAGCGTCCCTCCGATCGAAACCGGAGGCAACATCGATATCAACGAGCTTGGCGTCGGATCTACGCTGTATCTTCCGATTCAGGTGAAAGGCGGACTCTTCTATACCGGCGATCCTCACTTTGCACAGGGAGATGGCGAGGTTGCCCTGACCGCAATGGAGGCCTCCCTTCGCGGCACCTTCCGGTTGACGGTGCTGAAGGCTGGCGATCCTTCCTTGCCGCGTGCAGAGCTCAAGCAGCCTTTTGCCGAAACGGAGGATTACTGGATTCCCGTCGGTCTCGACCCCGATCTGGATGAGGCCATGAAGGAAGCGGTGCGCGAAGCCCTTGGGTTCTTGAATGAGAAGCTGGGCATGGATCGCGCAACGGCTTACGCTTACATGAGCGCGGCTACGGATTACGAGGTCTCCCAGGTGGTGGACAAAACCAAAGGCATCCATGCGCTGATTCATAAGCGGCATTTTATCGACAATCTTAAGCTGTCGATCGCCATCAACGGCTCGGCACTAGGCTCCTCCATCATCGGGGATGAGTTCTATGTTCCCCTCCGTCCGCTCGCTGAAGGCTTGGGCTATGAAGTGGAGTGGGACCCTATACGGCATTCGGCCTTAGCAACCGCCCCGGGCAAAAACTTAACCGTCCCGATCGGACAGTCAATCTATGAAATGGATGGCAAGGCGGTGTACAACAGCGACGCGGCCATTATGAAGAATGGCATAACCATGATTCCCGTCAAGACGATCCCTGCTCTGTTCGGAGCCCATGTGAACTGGACCACCAGCGGGAATGTGCTGAAAGCCAGCGTAACGCCTTCCCTGGATTGATCTTGTACACAGTCTCTATATGATTCTACCGATACAAAGTCCCCCTTAGCTGGTAACGCCAACTAAGGGGGACTCGTTTATTAGATCGATGTGGTTTTATATTGAACCGTCAAACACTGCTTGGCGATATAAAAAATTTGACCCATATGCTCCGAATAATGCGTGGCGCACTGATGCAGGATGTCGAGATTGCTCCGTTCTTTTCCCCGGACCAGTTGAACCTGTTCAAAGTCCTCACTCGACATGGATTTTACCGTATCGATCAGGAACTGGAACCGATTCTTCACAATCTGGATCAGATCATCCCGGCTGACAAATACCTGGGTCAACTCCTGCTCCCGGTTTCGCGGGGCAACGTCTTGTTGCAATATCCCTTTCATGACCCGTTCTTGAATGTTGCCTTCGATGTGCCTGATCAACGTAGATATGCTCAGACTGGAATGATTGGGCCGCCAATTCACTTGCTCATCGTTTAACTGCACCAACGCTTTCAAGATACGGCTGCGGATGTTTTCAAATTTGTCCTCCAGCCACTTCCGGTTGAACTCATGATCCATATCGCACACTCCTTATTCGGTATGATAAAAGATCCTTATTTCACGCCTTCATCGCTTTCCAGATATATTTGTGCTCGCGGACTCCAAGCTGGCCGTCGATCTGGTTCTCCCGTATCCTGGCCTCGAGCTCACCCTTCATTTCCGGTAAAGTATAATCGGGATTGCCTGGCGTATCCGACAGGTTTAATGCAAATTCGTGGGCATTCGGGAAGTAAATAATCGCTTCATTATACTCCTCAATCTCGACATTCATGTAGCCATTCTCCGACAATCGCCTTCGAACGTGAGTCACATCGGTATGTATCCCGAAGACGGTGCCGCCTGAAGCTAATATCCTGGGATGTTCCAGGATTGAGGTAGGTCCTCTGCGGTCATAGATAAGGTCGAATTGCCCGTCTTGAAAAGGCATCTGTGTCTTCGTTGTGGCAAACACGAATTCCACATTCCGGGTTTCGCTGCTTTCGAGCAAGGATTGGGAGATTCGAATCATCTCCGCGGAATTGTCAAAGCCAATGATCTTCTCAGCATGTCTGGACATCCGAAGCGTAAACTCGCCATGCCCGCAGCCTGCGTCCAGCACGGATTGATACTGCGGCAGCATCTCCACCAGCCGCTCCTCAAACACATCTTCCGCCGACCTTCCGACTACGGTACACACCGCTCTTCCTCTATAGCCGCCATTCCTGCGCGCGATCATGTCATACCAGTCGATTCCCATGCGTTCCCCCCTCCGTGATAGACTGTACTGCATTCACAAGCCAAGATGGCACAACCCTGTCGTTACATGATCTTGTGCATGCCAACAGGTACCGAATCAACCGCTATTGCTAATGTCTTAAAATATTACCATTTTGTTCCGTAATGTCAACGGTTACATTTAAATTTCCCGTCGAAAATCATCCACTTTCATTCGATTTCCCCGGCATTCGTCTTCGCTTCCAATACGTTTCGGATCAAGAACAATGCAAACCGACTCTTTTTTTCAATAGGTAAGGAGGACTAAAAAAACATTGCTCTTGTCATAATTTGTCGTCTACAATGGAGGAATATTAATCCAATCTATCGATACATACAGGAGGATTTCATGTTTTTAAAAAGGTGGCGTCAATTATTATCTTTAACCCTTATTTTATCGTTTTGCATGACATCCGTGGCAAGTGCGGCGGAATCTGGTCAAGCCAAGTATGCATGGGCCAATGAGTCCATTGACTTTCTTCGATCCCATGGGGTTTTTGAGAACATGGAATATCGGACAAAAACGCTAGGCAGGATGGTGACCAAAGCCGATCTGACCCTTATGGTTCACCGGCTGTTTACCGATTTCCGGGTCGATGCTGATAAGAAGTTCAACATTCCCGGCGTCCCTAACGGGCACCCATCCTACCAGATTTTTAAGGATGTTTACGGCAGCATACCTTCAGCGCCGAACGGATTAATCGGAGCCGCAGACAGAATCAATTATGGCGATGAAACCTTCAAGTATATACCGGAGAAAGTGTTAACACGCTGGGACTTGTTGATTACGCTGAATACGCTGTTCGATGATATTGGTTATTCCTTGGAGTTATACGACGGTGAGGATATCGCGAGATTGCGGGCGATTAAAGACCTACCCAAAAGAAATTTCAATTCCTACAAGCAATATGATAAGTGGAAGTATGCCTATCAGCCATTAGCGCCCGAAATCGGGTTGATGCAAGACAAAAGATGGGGGCTTTCCTTAGCCTCCGATCTCGATCACGTCAAAGCCTATGCACTGCTCGGCTTTGCCGAGGCCGGCATCATGAAACCCGATACGAAAGGGTATTTTCGCCCGAATCAAAAGGTAACGTTAGCAGAAACCGCAGTTGTCCTGCATCGAATTTACGACTATTTTGATGGCGGCAGCTATGTTCGAGAACCATCGCCGGATGATCTCATTCCGAATGGCACAAGAAACTTTATCTATGCGGGTTCCCCGTCAGGACACGGACAAAGTCCGGTTTATGACTTCGCTTTGGTGAATTCCGATGCCCTGCCGGAGTTCTATCTGGCCTTGAAGGCTACGGAGACAATCGACTTGCAGATCAACGTGAACGGGGAGCCATCCTATTATACTTACGAGCAGTTGAGCAACCCTAAGCAGCCTGTTCGAATCCCTTTGAATGGCGCATACTACGCGGAATTCATCCCCATTATCCGAAGCAAGGGTCAAAAAGCAACCGGCGACAATAACAACATTGAAGTTATGTATTATTACGCTGATACGTTCCAGGACTTTACCCAAGCCACATGGTATGAACCCAATCTCCAATTAAAATGACACAAGGGAGTGCATAACTGTTGCATACAGTATGCACTCCCTTTTTTGTCATACAGTGCTTTTCACGCCTTTTTGAACACCACTAAGTTGATATCTCATAGCCCCAGCTTCGCTACGGATTCTCCCCCCGACCAGGGCATAACGCCGATTTCCTCAAAACCCGCTTTGATGTACAGCTGTCTGGCCCGTTCGTTCTTCGGATCAAAACTTAGCATAAGGACATCTGTCCGGTCATGCTTGTTACGGATTTGTTCAACGATGTATCGCAAAGCCTCTTTCCCGTAGCCCTCCCCTTGGAAATTCCCGTCGATCATGAAACGGTAAATCCAATAATTGCCGTCATCGGCGTCCAAGCCATATAACGCGAACCCGACCATCGTCTGATCATCATAAATGGCCATCGCTTCAAAATGTTCAAGAAATTGATACTGGGCAATCGAATACAGATTGGAGGCAATGAAGCCTTCTTGCTCCGGTTTCGCTTTCAGTTTAATGCATTCGGTCCAATTATCCTTATCTATGGGCTGCAGTCTAATCATTTCAAGCTCCTTCGAATCGTTGTTGATGTTCACACGGGTTTACGCCAAATATTTAACAAAATAATAGTGCTGATGTCCCCTTGGGGCATCTTCAATGCGAGTTATCTCTTGAAATCCATGTTTACGGTAGAATGCCGGCGCTTGAAAGCTGAAGGTATTGAGCTTGATGAAGGTGCACTGCTTTTCTCTTGCGATCGTCTCAATCTCTTGTAGTAATCTTGAGCCATATCCCCGCCCTCGATATCGATCATCGATCCACAGAATATCGACCTCAATCCAATTCCAGCAAAATACACTGTTGATGCCGCCTGCGATCTCTCCAAACTCATCTTTTATATGTAAGTTGATCTCCTCGTAATTCTGCTGCAAATCTTCTGCGATAAACCGAGCATTGAATTGTATCAGGTTCGTCCGTACCGCAAGCGCTTCTTCCGGGCTGCTTCGATTGATGTTGATCTGCGACAATGGGTCGCTCCCCCTTCTCTTAACCTCTTGATTGGATTGAACATTCAGCTTCATAACTTCCTCATCGCCGAACCAGTTCCCCGTTTCCACAAAACCTAGATTGCTGTACAAATTTTTCGCTATCAGGTTATCCTTATGCACGGTCAGGCGTATTTCCTCGCATGGCGGAAATTGGCTTTGGATCCATGTAATCATCTGGAGTAAAGCTGCTTTGCCATATCCCTTACCCTGTTCTCCCGCATCTATTAAAAAGCCGTTAATCCAATACATATCGGATGAATTCATCTCATAGGCATGCATGATAAATCCAACCATTCGGTTCCCGACGTATATCGCAAAGGGAAGGTATTCGACTTCATCACCGTCCGGTTTGATGTAGATCTTGGCGAGAGATACGGCTACCGCCGGTACAAACCCCTGCTGTTGGACCGAAACCTGCATTGCCAATGCTTCTTCCCAGTTCTTTCGGTTAACCGGCTTCAACTCCATGTCCATATCATGGCCCCCCCAAGCGAGCATACATTAACCCAAATAATACCATATAAAGGAACCTTAATTCCGGGATAAAACGACTTTAGCTAAACAATTCCAAAATCCTTCTAACTAATCAGCTATAATCCTCAATCACTGCGATCTTATCGTTTTTAAACGCGAATACGGACTTTCCCTTCATCTGAATCTTCTCTCCAGCCTTTATCCCGTTAGGCAAATCCTTAGCGAGGATACCCTCGTAGTCAAGCTCAATCTGAAGCTTGTCATCTTCAAACGAATAACCAACGATAGTCTGACAACGGTGGGAGAATAACGACTTGGACTGTTCGGCTATTCCCCAAAATTCCTCGATGCCTTTTGTCTCCACATCCACCGATCCGTTAGAGAAATTTCTGAATTCAATCTCCTCATGCAGAAGAGCAATCATCCCCTCGATATCAAACGAATTATAGGCTATTACATACTTCTCAACCATGTCCCTCATTTTCATAGGATTCATACGTTTTTCCCCTTCCATCCCTTGTTGGTCGTCAACCCTGTTTTTGAAAAACTCCGCCTTATGCTTTGCACATTTCTCATCAACTTGTCATTTAATATACGGACTCTACTATAGTATAAGAGGTGATTTGAATGGGTCGTGTCACTGCTGTTCCTCAACCGGATTTAGTATTAATCAGCTGGTCAAGAAATCCTCTTGTCGCGGGTTCCCCGCGTAGAATCGTGGCTGCACGCGTCATTGGCAATGCTTCACCTTGCCGGGCTGATTTGACGCCGAATGCCTTGCTTAGAACCGCCTTGGCCTGCTTGCAGGATCATGATGTAGGTTTCAAAATCGTATTTCGTCAAAGAACATCCAACATTAGCGGTTACCTGTTATTGCAGCGCAACTAATGAAACGATGGGAGGAGCAGCGTCTTGCTGCTTCTTTTTTATCTGCGAGTTTCAATATAAGTAACCACCCCTTCCCCTCACCCATATATTTACAGTATAAATCCGCCTGAGCATTCCATGATATCCCATGTATTACCAGAATAGATTGCCCAGGAAATATCACTTCAAGGACCCCTTCTAAATATGAAAAAAAGCTCGCAGGGAATTCCGTTCACCCTGCAAGCTTCCTCGTAAGAACCGCTATTTCCTTTTTCATATCTGAAATATATCTCTATCACCTTAGAATTCTCTCTATTTATTTCAATTGGGCAACGCTGACTGCGACCTTCTCCAGCTGCGCTTTGCTTAAGGAATGATCCGGGGAGCTGATTGTCACGAAACGGTCATTGATCTGAAATCCCAGCATGTCCGTGTCATCCGGTGTATACCATTTTGCTTTGGTTCCGTTGGACAACGTTACCGGTTTGCTGTCATATCCATGAGAGTAGTCTCTTGGGGATATATATACCGTCATGTGTTTGAATAACATGTTAACGCCATCTTCCGATGCACCCGTTTTTTGATAGACATCGCCTTTTACCATCTGACTTGGAGCATACGGCGTTTGGAAACCATCAAATTTGGCGAATGCGCTCTTGATCTCTTTCCGCTCGGCATCGCTATATTTCACGTTGGTCAGCTCGATCGTCTGACCGTTTCCTCCAATCAGCACCTGGTTATTCTTCGCATCGTATCGCACAGGAACTTCAAGCACATCCGCAATCGCGCGAACCGGCAGGTACGTTGTGTTCTTGTACGTAATCGGAGTCAATGTTTTGCCGGTGTTATAAACGGTACCATCCACTTGGATACCGATGCTGTGGTTCAGGTAAGCCGAGATTTTCTCCAGGTTGGCGCCAGCATAGACGCCAGCCGCTCCCGTTAACGTCATTCCCAGCACGGCAACCGCCGCGATAGATTTTTTCAACTGTTTCATTTCATCCATTCCCTTCGTAGTCTCATCAACCTTCCAAGTCGATGAGTCATAGTATGAATCGCGATAACTTTATTGAAAATCAATGACATGCGTCGCTATTAAAGCATCTTTATCGTCAATTGTAATTCCCAGTCTTTTTCCAGATGGACTCCAGGTCAGCGGGTAGACCGGATGGGCCGCAGGATGCACCGCTGAATAATAGGGCGCCATCCAGCTTACTTTCCCGGAAGCCGTATCAAACACATACACGCCGTTCATCCCGCTTTCGTTCTCCGAGTACACATCAAAGGCTAATCTGGCAGAATCCGGCGACCAGGACGGGTAAGAAATCAGATTGCCTTTACCGATAAGCGATCCTTGCAAGCTGCCTGCGGCGTCATAGATCAGTAAATTGCTGCCCGAGTTCCCTTCCGTGTTGGTTGCTGTGGAGACGGCAATGTACTCTCCATCCGGCGAGATGGTGAAGCTCCATACATTTTCAATGAGATGTACCGGCTTCGACTGCCCTGGTTCAACCACCTTAAGCACCTGATTCACGTCGATATAATAGATCCGGCCTTTACTCGCTCCGAATTGGTTGTAAACTTCAACGTCCTCATCCTCAATGGCGGTGGTGGTGTAAGTACCGTCCGTAGATATGAGACGAATCTCCCCCTTGCCGCTCATGGAGCCTGCCGCAAGTACATAGGTGTCCGCATCGAGCCAACCGCCAATCTCCATGTAGTTGTCCCCTTTTACCGGTATGCTCTTGCCGGTACTAAGATCCTTCATGAAATTGTCTGCCGTGTACTTATCCCTCCATTTCTGTATAAAGCTATATTTACCGTCCGGCGAGACCTCTTCCTTGACCAGATGTTGGTCTGGATGCGACGCTTCATGATTCGTGAGCTCACGACGCTCGCCTGTGCTTACGTTCACCTCTTCGGTGGCGTACGCATATTTCGGTTCTTCCGTAGCGGTTGCTTCCTTTACCATTTTGGTTGTAGTGACCCTGACCTTATCCTCCGAAATCCACGTCTCGATGTTGGACGAGGCAATCCGGTGCGTCTGATTCACGACCACTTCCCGTCCGGCCTGCCCGCTCGCTCCGTCAACGACCGTGAGCTTGCGTTCTCCCGGTGTCTTGCCTCCGGCATTCGATACAGGCGGCTGGCTGGTTTGACTGTTCCCCGGTTCCACGATCGTCAACCGATCCTGGGACTGGCAGGCCGCAAGGACTGCAACCACAGCAGCGATAGACATCAACTTGATCCCATGCTTCCCAAATCTATGTTTCATAACAGGTTTCCTCCTATGCTTCTCCCCCAAGGAGCTTCGGCAGCTGCAACTCATGTGACTTGTCATGCCGCCTCTTTCCCTGTTGAACTCAGTATAGAATGCGAATATCTCGATACGATATCGAGCTTGTAACGAACTTGTAAACAAAGATGTACATTTTAAAAAGAGCCCAGACCTATTCCAAGTCTGAGCTTTCTTCCACGGAATGAACCTCCTGGGATTGCGGCCGTTCCATCGGCAAGGTGACCACAAACGTAGAACCGTTGGGGCTGGATTCCGCAACTTCGACGGAACCGTGCTGCTTCTCCGCCAAATTGCGGACCAGGGATAACCCTAAGCCGGTACCGCCATGTACCCGGGAGCGGTCGCTGCTCACCGTATAAAACGGATCAAAGATGCGTTTCCGGGCATCATCCGGAATTCCGATTCCGGTATCGCTTACCTTAATGACCATACGATCATTGCCTTGTTGGTCTCGGTCCGCTTCATTCGATAGCGTAACGGTCCCACCGGGCCTGTTATATTTAATGGCGTTATCCAGCAGATTCAAAATCATATGCATCAGATTTTCCGGATCGGCCCATACCTTGCCTTCGGATAAAGAGGATTGCAGCGTTATGCCCGATTGCTCTGCTTTGGCCTCCAGCCGGGCTGCCGCTTCTTGCAGAATCGGCATGAGGTCTATGTGTTCTGCATGGGTTTCGAATTCATAAATATCCATGGACGATAACTGAAGCGCCTTCTCTACCAGGCGGTATAGACGTTGTGCTTCCTTGCTGATCTGTCCTCTGGCTTCCTCGAGCAGCGCGGGATCGTCGCGATACATCTCAAGCAGGTCTGCGTAGGCCAGTATGGAGGTCAGCGGCGTTTTCAACTCATGGCTGATATTTCCGATAAACTGCTTCTGCTGCTGCTCCAGCTCCCGCAGCCGATCAATGGCATCCAGCAGCTTCTGTTTCTCTTCCGTTAGCTGGTTCACCGACAAGGAAATTCGCCCGCTCATTTCATATATCCCTTGCGCCAGCTCGCCGAGCTCATCGTTTCGCTTCACCGTCGGCTCTCGAAGATAGACGCCTTCGCCGATCCTCTGCGCAGCCTGGTTCAGTCTGCTGATGACATGCACCTGCCGCCACACGTACAGAAAACCGATCAGGAAGCCGGCGGCCAGCACCGCAAGACCCGTCACGATAAACAGGTTCTGGATCCGGTCATAGAACGCGTGCTGCTCGGCCAGGGAAGCGTGGAATTGAATCGTTCCGATCGGCTGCTCCATATTCCGAAGCGGGGCAAGATATAACAGCTGGTCGCCCTCGGTAATATAGGCGGAACGCCCTTGTGCCGTGTAAGCAAGCGCATCCTGTACATCCATCTTCGGCTGGAACGGAAGGGAAGTCCCCGTGAATGTACCATCTATCTTATACAGGGTCACCGGCATGCCGCTCTGGGTTCCGAGATCGACGGCCAGCCGTTGGCCGACATTTTCCATGAAATCATCGGGCTGCGTTTGAGGATTCGTCAGCAATTCCTGATGAATCCTGAGATTGGCTGCTTCTGCTTCTTGGGCGAAGGTTTGCTCCAGGCGTACCCGCTGATCCTCCCGTATTCCGGCAAGAACCAACGTGCTTAGAACAACCACAACGGCGATCAGCAGCAAAGCGAGAAGCAGTGCGACCTTCCACTTCAAGCCGAAACGCACTTTTCCTTTGTTCATGATGGAATCTCCGTGCTTTTATATCCGATGCCATACACGGTCTGGATCACTTCATGCTGGTTTCCCAGCTTCTTGCGCAATCGCTGGACGTGAATATCTACCGTACGCGTGCCGCCGGCAAAATCCATGTCCCATACCTGTTCAAGCAAGGCCTCTCGCGAATATACCCGCTCCGGATTCCGGGCCAGGAGAGCCATAAGGTCAAACTCCTTCGGCGTCAGTTCAAGGGGCTTGCCTTCGGCATGAATGGTGCGATTTAACAGGTTAATGGTAAGTCCCGCTATCCGGATCACATGCTGTTCGGGGGCTTGCTTCCCGGCTGCCTCGGGAGTACGGCTTCTTCGGGACAATGCCTTTACCCTGGCGATGATCTCCCGCATGTCAAAGGGCTTTGTCATATAATCATCGGCACCAAGCTCCAGCCCGAGCACCTTGTCCACAATATCGTCCTTCACCGTCAACAGCAGAATGGCAGGGCGCTGCCGATCCTCGAGCTTGCGACAAACATCGTACCCGCTAAGCCTCGGCATCATGACATCGAGCACCATCACGTCGGGATCAAACGATTCCACGCGCTCCAGCGCTTCCTGCCCGTCCCCTGCGGTCTCTACCGTATATCCTTCCCTTCGCAGCGCGTAAGCGACTGCGCTTGAGATACTGATCTCATCATCTACAACAAGTACCTTGGTCATCGCAGATACGACTCCTTTACTGGCCGATTACACATTTGCTAATTCCATGATGGTAACGTATCCGGCATCATATTTCAACATACCGCCCCCTGCCGATTTCATTACAATTGTAACTATGAACGCTTTCGTCCGGTTGCCATAATAAAGCTAAGCACTCAAGCAGAGGAGGATTCGGATGACAATCGCTACCATGAACCATATCATTAAGCGCTATGGACATCAGCTTGTCCTGGACCATGTCCATTTAGAAATCAGGCAAGGCGAAATACTCGGTCTTCTCGGGCCGAATGGTGCAGGCAAAACCACATTGATCCATGCGTTATCCGGCTTAATTGGCATCGATTCCGGAAGCATCGAGCTGTTTGGTGAACGGCCAAGCGGCCCTATGCTGGAAGTCAAACGAAAAATTGGACTGGTTACGCAGGATATCACCGTTTTTGAGGATTTAACCGCTCACGAGAATCTCGCCTTTTTTGGCGGAATCTATGGGTTAAGAGGCACGGAATTGAAAAGACAAATCACGGAAACGCTTCAGTTCGTCGGACTAACGGATCAAGCCCATAAACGTCCTTCCAAATTTTCCGGAGGAATGAAGCGGAGACTGAATATCGCCTGCTCTATTATTCACAGACCCAGGCTCCTGATCATGGACGAACCTACGGTTGGAATCGACCCCCAATCCAGAAATCACATCCTGGAATCGGTCCGCGAGCTGCAAAAAAGGGGGACGACCATTCTCTATACTACCCATTACATGGAAGAAGTGCAGTCCCTCGCATCCCGCGTCGTGATTATGGATCAAGGCCACGTCATCGCGCAGGGGACGATCGATGAGTTGGTAAAGAACATCCACCATGAAGAGAAGATCAAGCTGGAAGTCGTGGAGCTGACGAAAGATCTGATCGATAACATCAAACAGCTGGATGGAGTCAAGCACGTGGTTTTGAATGGAACGCAAATTCAGATCATATCACGGGCAGGAGCAGGAAATCTGGATCGCATCCTGTCGTTGGCCAAAAGCGCGGGCGGCGTCCTATCCATCCATGCGGAGAAACCTACGCTTGAAGACGTATTCCTTACGCTTACCGGCAAGCAACTACGTGACACGGAGGGAACTTAACATGCTTGTGTTCAGAATGACGTACTTCTCCTTGCTGCGCCTGATACGCGAACCCATCGGGCAGCTGCTTCTGCTGGGTCTGCCACTGGTCGTCATTACCGTGCTGGGTGTCGTTATTGGACCCTATGAAGGCATGAAGGGGGTTCCTCCGCTGGACTTGATGGCCGTTACGACCATTATGGGCGTTCAGTTTTTTGGCGGCACGTATTTGATGAGTTATTTGGATATCGATTTACTTAAAACCCGGAAATGGAGAATCTATTCGCTCCCTATTAACGTAGCGGTTTATTCAAGCTCTCTCATTCTTGCCTGCACGCTCTTCAGCACTTTGCAAGGGTTGGTCTTGGTGCTATTCACAACCTGGGTGTTCGGGATCGCGTGGGGATCGCTCGGCTGGGTCTTGCTGGTATTTATTATTTATTCCTTCTTTGCGCAGTCCGTACATCTGCTGCTGACATTATCCATCCATAACATAAAATTGGCCGAAAGGGTATCTGAAGTCCTCGGAATCGGCTTCATCATCTTAACCGGATTAATGTTTCCTCTCCCGGATCATCGTTTCTTTGAGTTCATGTCGTCTTATGGGAATCCGGTATCCCTCGGAAAGATGGCCGTCCTGGAGATGCTTGTCGATGGCGGGCAAGGTAAAGCGTACCTAAGCATACTATTGCTGTTAGCCTTAACCATGATATGCATGATGATCAGCGCATGGCTTGGGAGGAGGAAGCTCGCTTGACGATATTTAACTTCGCGCTCATCCGGAGCGTACGCAGCTTGCCCAATCTTATCTTGCTGTTGGGCCTTCCCGCAGCCGTCGTTGTCCTCCCTGTGGGCGGTTGGCACGGCTTACCGCTGGGGTATCACTTCTATGGAATCCTGCTGTTATTCACAGCCTCCAAACTCGTTCATATGATCATGGAGGATCGAAAGAATAAAATTATGACCCGGATCGGCGTTGCACCTGTGACCCACTTCAAGTATTTATCGCAGAATCTGCTTGCTTTTGCTCTGCTGCTCGTAGGACAAAGCGCCGTTGTCACGTGCAGCGCCTGGTTGCTGCATACCGATGTTTTTGGCAGTCTGATTCAACTCTTCAGCATGTTCAGCGTGTTCTCGGTCACCGCGATTAGCTTCTCTCTCGCTTGGTGCTCCATGTTCCGCCAGCCTGAATCTTCTACAGCCGTTATGCTGGGAATCATCTTGATCATGGCGGTGCTCGGAGGAACCTTATTTCCCATTCAGGCTATGCCTGCATCCCTGCAGAAAATCGCTATGTTATCCCCTACCTATTGGTTTCATGAGGGAATCATGCTTGCTAAGAACGGAGGCTTGTTTGCGGAGCAACTCACACCGCTCGGGATCCTGCTGTTGTTTGCGATCGCTTTTATGCTGATTGGCAGCCGAAGGAAACTGGCTTGAAAAATATGTTACGATATGGGGAAAAGAGAACGTATGCCATGGGAGGTTTTCATGAAAAGCTATACCGATTCGTGGTCCCCAAGCATAGCGGTCGTGATTTGGAGAATGTCTGCCCTGCTGCTTCTGGCCGCTCTTTGGTTTATGGGAGATGCCGGGACCGAAGGGTTCATCCTAATCTTCGCTTTAGCGATCCTGGCATTAGCCCGGTGGCGGTTTTCCCTTCCTTCATGGACAACACTGGTCGACCAGATTCTATGCATGTCCATCATACCATTCTGGCCGGAGGCCGGCTTCGGACTGGCTCTACCGCTATTTGAAACCATGCTTGCCGGTAAACCGCTGTTTTCCCTGCCCATTCTGGCAGCACTTGTCATCGGGTATGTCGATCCGGACCTCCGGCTTCTTTTCATGCTCGCTCAAGCTGCATTTGCGGGATGGATCGTTTTATGTTGGTCCAAGCAAATCCATCAGTATCGATTGGAGGCTGATCAGGAGCGTCGCGATCGCTACGAACTGGAATTATTGAAGGGTGAGCTGCTCATGGCCAATGTGCAAACGGCTCAGCTTGCAGAGCTGAGAGAGCGTCATCGAATCTCCCAGAAGCTGCACGATGAGGTCGGCCATGAATTAACAGCCGCGATGTTAGCCTTTCAAGCTTTTGAAACATTATGGAGGGAGAATGACCCGCAAGCGGAAGACATGTTTGCTCAAGCCCAGATGCGTTTGTCGAGCAGCGCCCTGGAGCTGCGGGAAACGGTCCATAATATGCAGCCTGTTCAAGCGACCGGCATTCGGAGCCTGGAGGAGATCTGCCGCAATTTCAAAGCGATGCCTGTACAGCTGCAAATTTATGGAGATACATCCCGTATAGCTGCCCATCTGTGGGTCATCCTGAATGCTTGTCTCAAGGAAGCCTTAACCAATGCGGTACGTCATTCCAAAGCCAAACACGTTGAAGTATCGTTGGACGTCAGTGAACATATCGTGCGGTTAAGCGTTCAAAATGACGGCGTTTTGGATTCCTCCTCGCTGCCTGGAACCGGACTCCGCAACCTAAGGCAAAGAGCCCAGGCGGCAGGCGGGAGCATCTCCACCAATACATCCAGCGGATTTCAATTGGTCTGCGTATTACCTATGGGAAAGGAGGGCATTCGATGAACATTCTCATTGTGGACGATGATCCATTGGTATGTCAGAGTCTCCGGCTGCTTCTATCCAGAGAAGCGGATATGGAAGTAACGGCGACTGCGAATGACGGCGTTGCAGCCATTCAATGCTGCGAAGAGGTCCTGCCGGACATCGTCCTCATGGATATTCGGATGCCTGGCATGGACGGAATCCAAGCGGCAAGGCACATCAAGCAAAAATGGCCCCAAGTGCAGATTATGATGCTGACCACGTTCCAAGATGAGCATAGTATCCGCCTGGCGCTGCTAGCCGGAGCCGAAGGGTATATGCTGAAATCGACGCAGGTCTCCAGTATGGCACAACAGCTGCGTGCATTGGCTTCCGGCAGTTCCGTTGTGGATGCCAATGTGCTGAAGACCTTGATGCTGCCCGAAAAAGAGAATCGTGCCGACCTTACCCCGCGGGAAAACGATATTCTCGGGCTGGTTGCCTTAGGCTGCTCGAATCGGGAAATTGCCGAGCAATTGTTTATCAGCGAAGGCACCGTGCGCAATACCCTCTCGATCATTCTGGATAAGCTGGAGCTCCGGGACAGAACCCAATTGGCGATCTATTATTGGAGGCAGTCGTTGTGATGCCTTACCCGGTCCATTTTCATAGGGCTCCTTACGTACGTTTATTCTCGGCTAACCGTGCCAAAAGAAATCTTCATATTCGGCGCGTAAGTCAACCACGAATCGCTATCAAACTTCTGGAACAGCTTGAGTTCAGCGGCATATTGGGCTTGTGCTTCCTCCACTGTTAGACCTCTCTGTACCAGCTGCTCCATTGTCATTGAAGGTTCATCGGGCTCTTGGCCGATCCCCTCTTCTCTTAGGGATTGATATAGCCGTTCTTTGCTGGCTGCATCCATACTCTGATTCAAAAAATTCACTTTATCGCTTACTCGGCATTCTACATTCCGTAATCCCATCTGACTTAGAAGAATAGGCAGCTTCATGCCGATGTTACCGTCTTTGCCGCTGCGGCTGGCGTCCACCTCATACAGCTTCTGCAATACGCCTAGACGGACCACTTCGGAATGCAACAATCCATCATCGAAGCCAAAATTCGCCGCATTGGCGATCCAATGGGGCTCAAAACAAATGACCCGGCCGCCGTTCCGCACACTGTCGATCATTTTCTGAAGGATATCTCGGGGATGCTTCATATGTAATAGAAACGCGTGACAGAGCGCAATGTCATACTGACGATGCACCTGGATTTCTTCGATATCTCCTTGAATCAATTCAACGGAATATGGCAGCTTGTCAAAGATTTCCCTTGCTTCCTTGATCAAATCTTCACCTTTGTCTATACCTGTGTAGGTAGACCCATCGGGTAAAAGCGGGAGAAGCTTTAATGCTAGATACCCATAACCACAACCGTAATCCACCATGTTAATGGGCGTATTCATTTTCCAGACGTTCTTAACCAAAAACTCCAGGTAGTCGTCATTGTAATATAACCATCTGGTATTCCTCAGGTATTCGATTTTGGAATCCCAGTAATATTCGGACATCCTCTTTACGTCCTCTCTGCGTCAGGATTCTAACTCTGTTCCAGCCTTGCCTTACGGATCACTTCACGAATGAAATCAGCCTTGCCGTTCGTATAGGCTACGCGGTCGTGCTTATATTGATTTTCGAGTGCTTTTTTCAAAGCATAATATCGATCCTTTATTTCCGGATGTTTCTTTAAATACTCTCTAAATAAAATCTGGTCATTCCACTGTTGGCCCTGGTACCTGTAAATATGCAGATGATGCGTCCCTGCCCGCCATTGCCCTCTTCGAAAGAACAGCCGCTCCGGAAACTCCGGTTTAACAACATATTCGTAGCCGATCCCAGCCAGATTCTCAATGTAATACTCATCGACTTCCTCTAGACTAAGAACGCCAGCCATCATATCGATGGTCGGTTTGGACCCTAAACCCAAAACGGACGTGCTCCCGATATGTTCAATGTGAACGTCGAGGCCTTTCAGTGCCGACTCAATTTTCGTTTTTTCCCGGTTGTACTCCTCTTTCCAGTCCGGGTTGTATGGTGTGACAATCACTTCTTCCATGGGACATTTCCTTTCGCTAACAGAATTATAAAATAAATACTTGTTATATTATTTGACCTCAATCTGACATTTTTAAATGCTCTGTACCTGCTTTTATCACAGTAAAATCATTCATTTTAACGCCGCCTTTTCTTCGACTATGCCTCTGATCTAGCATTCCTCATCCGAATCATGGAAAAATTCACCGATGAAGCTGGAATTCGTTCTTTTAACGGCATCAGAGAGGGGGTGATTCTTAATTCAATGCCTTCCTGCAGGATCGACGCGACCAGATCATCCATTCGTTCTATACGGACCGGGACAACGGTTTTCGTAGCAATGTAATATCCCGCATTCGCATCAAAAAGCTCAAAATCAGTCGGATCAAAACTATACCGGTAGACGCATCCTGTTCTCACCCGCTCATACCACGCCGCTTCGATCGCAATCATCCTACGCGCGTACGACATGCCAAAGAAAGTTTCCATATCCGCTTTAGTTGTACTCTCCGCAGCTTCCACGCAAACTCTCGGACACTCTCTTGGAAAATAATAATGCGGTGCATGATGCGCATCGATGGCCCATACCTTAGCCGGTTCATTATTCTGATTGTATAGGATCCTCGGTTCAAATATTGGAATGTCCGGTTCCTCGCTAAAATGATACAACACGCTCAGATTGCCTCCCGTATATGGACTGAGCTATACTCCCAATGGCCAGCTCGAATGCCTATATATTCCGTCTCAGCTTAATTTCAAACTCCGGTTTCGTGATATATTCCATATAGACGATGGCTCGGTTAAAATCCAAATAAGCCTGGAAACGCGTACGAATGGCCGGGGCCGTAATGTATTGGAGCACTTCATCCTTATGGATCCAACGGCAGTCCGTCGTTTCTTCCGAAGTCCTCAGCTCGCCGCCCGTAGGCTTGCACACATAATCCATCATCACTTTTGTTGGAACCACAGCAACTCCGCTATGTCCCGGATAGGTTGATGTATTGGAATAGACACCGATCAGATGAGATATAATGGTCTCGATCCCGCTCTCTTCTTTGATCTCCCTAATCAGCGCATCCATGAGATTCTCCCCGGCCTCCACCTGTCCTCCCGGAAACACCCATCCGTTACGATCCTTCACCAATAAAATTTCTCCATGTTCATTCTCAACCACGCCGCCTACGGCAACAATATGCGTTGGCATCATCATGACAACAGCCTCCGATAGATAAGATATACCACAAACTATGACAAGTCCCGTTAGAATTCGTTAGCGTATCCTAGAAAGATCGCTTCATTAATATATTCTTCTACTTCTTCACCACAGGCATGAGCTTTACCTTTATCTTCCTCCAAATGGAAAAGGCCTATTTTCCCCTGAACGGAAATCAGACCGTTGTTATCCGAAATTCATGAACAGCAGGAATAGATCGCAATCGGTAAGAAATCATGATCCGAGTGATTTGATACAATGACATTACATTCTATTATCTGTGATGAAGGAGTTGGGACGATGAAGAATAGAGTCCAAAAGATATCCCCTAACTTGTGGTTTGATCACCAAGCCGAAGAAGCAGCGCAGCATTACGTTTCGATTTTCAAAAACTCGCGGATCGAACGATTTACGCGATACGGCGCAGAACGAAACGACAGCTCTCCATTCGCCGAGGGTGCAATCATGACGGTGGAATTGCAATTAGAGGGGCAACATTTTGTTGCACTCAACGGCGGTCCGCATTTCAAATTCAACGAAGCTATTTCGTTTATTGTGCATTGCGAGTCGCAAGAAGAAATGGACTACTATTGGGAGAAACTAGCCGAAGGCGGTGACGAAAAAGCGCAAGTATGTGGTTGGCTGAAGGACAAGTTCGGCGTATCTTGGCAGATCGTCCCGGCTAACTTAAACGAAATGATAACCGATCCCGATCCGGCAAAATCGGAACGCGTCATGAAGGCTTTACTCCAGACGAAATCTAAAATCGATATGCAAACGCTACAGCGAGCCTATGAGGGATAGGGAAGGCTGCCTTCATGGCAGCCTTTTTTATGCTCGAATGTTCTATCCATTTGAGGCGGGGCATCCATGATTACATCATAGCACAAGTTCATGCGTGACCAATCCACCATCTGCAATTTGCCGAAAACCTAGTTTCTTATAAAATGCAGACGCCTTGGGATTGTCTGTTTTTAATACGAGTTTAGTATAATGGCTGCTCGCCTTACGAATTACAGCTTCAACCAGCCTTCTCCCGACTCCTTGATTCCGGAATTCCTTTAGTACATATAATCTGCGGATCCTGCCTATGCTTCCGTTCGCGTACGGATCCCGATTTAACCCGCAAATGCCGATGACTCTATGGCCAACTCGACATTCAAACAAGGCTTCATTCTCATGATGAAAGGTATTGATACCCTTATGATACTCATGCACTAATCTATGGATATTCCTAAACCCTTCTTCCTGGCTTTCAGTCAAAGGTTCGGTAAGGTCTACTGCACCCAGATCGGTAACTTCATGAATGATCATGTTGTTCAATCCCCCTCATCTCTGAAACTCTACTAGTCATCAACTCGTCACTTCAATCCATCTAGCAATAACGGCTTTTAACTGTTCCTTCTTTTGCTCCAAATCGTGTATATCAACTATTTTTACGATGGCCCGATCATACGACGCCCATTCCAATAAACCCGCCGTATCCTCAGTCAGCGTTCCCTTTATATCATGGTCCTTTACCTTGGCTCCACAATGAAAAATCAAGCGAACGAAACCCTTCCCCTGCAAATTCAAAGTGATCCGGTCTTCACCCTGAACGCAAAAGCTGGGTGCATTCCATTTGATATGCTCCGTGATTCGATCATCAACACTCAAGATGAAACTTCGGACCTCCTCGATTTCTTTTTTCAAAGGATGCTCAAGTTGATGAAGATACTCCTCGACTTGTTCTTGACCCCGTAATTGTGCCATCCTTAACTCCTCCTTTTATACTGGATTAACTCATCCTGCCTTATTGGTCTATGTCTAAACTCCTGGCTTCCTTGCTGTAACGATCGGCTGATAAAAGCCCGAATCTGAAGGCATGTGCCACTGGATATCGATGAATCCCGCTTCCGCCAGCAAACTGCTTAATTCTGATCGCATCAATGCTCTATAGGATGTGCTGTTGACTTGGGTATGCCATGCTCCATCGATTTCTTGCATAATGAATTGGTTCGTCACATAGTGATATCCACCTGCTGCCCAGTCCCAAACTTGAAAAACCATACGTTTTCCTTCATCCAAGATTCGTGGAGCCGTTGCACGCTGGCGGTTCTGAATAATAGCGTCATAGTCCCGAATGGACACGACAAGCAGACCCTCGTTACGGAGTTTGGCATACAGATTTCGGCATGCCTGTCTCAGCTCCTCATCAGACAATAAATGAGGGATCGCATTGTCAGCAGACAATACGACATCGAATTGCCCAGCGATATCTTGCTCTAGAGACCGAAAATCGGCGATTCCAAAATCAATGGGAATCCCCAGCTTCTCGGCTTCCTTTTTGGCCCGCTCCACCGACTTGGGACTCAAATCCGTAGCCGTTACGACAAAATCATGCCGTGCCAATCCCAAAGCCTGCGTCCCTATTCCGCATGATGCGTCCAGGAGATGGAACCGAGCCTCAGGGTTCTCGTCATATAACGAACGAATAAACCGATTGAAGAATTCCCCCTGCCATCTTACCGCTTCATGCCAATCCTCAAAAATCAAATGATACGTATCCGCAAGATTTTCGTAAAAATCAAAGCTGGAATCCTTCAACCGTTATCCCTCCGATGACGTGTTTTTAGTTCACTACTTCCATATGCTCCTCGTACAATTGGATAACTTCCACATCTGGAAACCTCTCCTGCAGCTTTTGGGCGAGCGATCGAACGCCGAAAATTTCGGTAAACGTATGACTGCCCACGATGAGATTCAATCCGACGAACCTGGCATATTGAACCGTATAGAGCGTTTTTTCCCCGGTAATGTAAACATCGCAGCCATGGTCCAAGGCCTCTTTCAATTGATTCGTGCCGTTACCTGCTCCGGTTATCATGCCGATCCTTTGAATGGGTTTATTGCTATTCTGCTGATAAAACACGTGTTCACCCAAAGCGGAGGACATGGTTTCTACAAGCTCTTCCATCGAGACCGGAGACTCCAGTTCTCCGATACCTATCGAGCTATTCCCATCCATATGCCGGGATGATTGGACAATATGTTCCGCCCCCAACTCACGCAGCAACGAATTGCAGGTTCCGAACTCGGCATAATCCAAGGGAAGATGGATATAGAAATGAGCGATGTCATGCTCCTGCAGCAACTCTAAACACCGCTCCTTCATCCCGTACACGAAGCTCCATGCATCATGATGCGTGATAATCAGATCGACCTTTTCGACAGCCGCTTGTTGGACAACCTCCGGCATCAAATTGGTGGCGTAGCCTATCCGTTGATAGCGATTCGATGAAAAAAGATGATAGCCATACTCGTCGTCTTCCTCAAAATCATTCAATAACGAGCCGAAAAGCTCATGGATATAGGATTTGAATTGTATCGCATCCATCTTTTATTCCTCCCTCGGTAAGCTGGATTCACCTGGTAAACCTCAATCTAATGTTGTCCCCCCCTTTAAAAAGTCAGCCATCAAAGTATTGGATACGCGCAATCCCTCCTCTCTGCTGCTAGCCGGTCCGGCAATCATCATCCCACGTGTGGCCTCCCACGACTTTGTATTTGTTTCTCCATTCTCGGTTACATATTTGGCTATAGCTACGCTGCTAAAATCCTTATCGATAAAAATCAATCCATATGAATTCAGTTTAGGAACTCCATTGGCTGTTTCATCATAGACCAGGACTCCTCCCCCACTTAGATTAAATACGATTTGGGTATAACTTTTCTCGTCTGTAAGTCGTTTGTCATCGCTAAATAATTGGATTGAGCCGTCAAAATGCTTCGCTCCAGTGATGGACCGTATCAGATGACCATCGATTTCGATACGAACCGGCATGATCGTCTGCTCCGCGTTCTTTCCTAAATGAAACTCTACTGCTTCTATGTTCTGAACAATTTGTCTGGGATGTGTATACCACTTATAAGACAAAATCAAAAAAATCGAGAAAACAATAATAGTTGGAACGATCCATTTTTTCAAACCATTCAGCACCTTCAACATTTTTTCATTCTTCCAGTGTATGTACAATGATGCTCTCGTTAGCCTGCGTACGCCTGTCCATGCCTAAAGCTTGAACAGCGATATGATCGTGGAATTGCCGATCACCAAACTCCCAGGATAGTGACCACCCATCACTTGCGTCGATGTCATAACCGATAAGCTCCCTTTCCTTCCAAGTTTCGGTCCCCGTAGGCGCTACCCAGAACAGGACCGACTCTATATTTTCTGCCTCAACATGGATGGTCATCGTATTGGTATCCCTTGATACAACCCACCAATTCGAATCATATGGCAAATCTGTTGATACTTTTAATATCTTAGCCTGAAGGTCTTCAGCGTCCGCTTGTTCGTTTGTGGGTGTTGGAGCTTTAGCCGAGACGGATTCTTCGACCGAAGAGCATGCAACCAGAAGCAGTAAAACGAGTAAAAACATATGTTTAATTCGCATGATTCCTCCCGCATATAACAACAAAACCCGCCTAAGATCATTCCAATCTGAGTCGGGTCATGTGGTGTGGTAGATTTTATGCCAGGTTAATACCTAACCTGTTCTTCTAGATATTTCTTAAATAATTCGCCTCTTATCTCCTCGTTCGTTTCAACCATAGAACTTATCTCAACCGATGTGTGCTGCAGCAATTTACCGTTCTTATACGTACAATGATGTTCATAACAATTCGGATCATTCAATATCAGCTCGAGCGACTTAGGGATATTGGCTGCGATTCCGGCATTTCCTGCTGTCAGAATCCATTGCGTGGATTTCCAATCCAAAATACCCTCTTCCGTCTTCATCGGGGTCTCATAAATGTAGTCCTCAGGCACTTCTGCAAGATAAAGGTACATTCCTCCCAGATTCTTGCCTTCCGATGTCCAAGTGACAAGGCCTTTGAAGGTTAATCGGCAATCCTTATCCCGAATGTTCGTCTCCTCATACAGCTCACGTATCATGGAGTCTCTGGGCGCCTCGTTACATTCAAGCTTGCCCCCCACTCCATTCCAACATCCCATCCATGGTGCTCTATCACGGTTTAATAATAAAATCTCATCACCGCGTCGAACGAAACAAATATTGTATTTCATCATCGATTGTTTTCTCCCATTCTGGTTACACCGCAATCCATCATATCATCGTAAATTTCTGATTTTCTCTTCGATCGGCTTCTGTCCATCTTCATCCCAGACAATGGAGATTTCAAAAGTCCCCTCTTCAAAGTAAAGGGGGAATCTTCGTTTGAACCAGGGCTGCATAGGTAAATCCATCGCTTCTTGAATCGGTACCCAAACGAGCTCCCCTTCTGGCGGATTCGCTAAAAGTTCACCTTCGTAAGAATCTGTCAAATAGTTAAATACCATGTAACGATAATTCGTCTGGGGAACCACATACTCATCTATGCCTTTATACTCCAGGTTTTTAACAATCAGCCCGGTTTCTTCATAAACCTCACGAATTGCACCTTCCGATAGGCTCTCCGGGAACTCCACTTTTCCTCCAGGCCCAAGGTAACCGGGAAAACCGAGCTGGTCCGGACGATTAATAAGCAAAACCTTGTCGTCATTCCGAATCATGCACATTGTATACATGCCATAGGTTATTTGCGGCTTTGTCATTTCATTTCTCCTTGAGCGGATCAGCAATCCGTCACTATGTAAATTGGATACAAGAACGTCAGGTGATGGATCTCAATTACTCCCTCGAATACAAAAGCGCACCGCCAGACCCCAAAATAACGAAATGTTTGCCCGACGGTGAAAAGCCACATTTTATGTTTCCGTCCAGCCGGTTCAAATCAATCATCGTGGCTTGCTTCAGATACTCATAATTAGGGACGAACACCTGGTCCAATATAACGGAAGCCCTTGGCCACCAAGGGTGTATGACTTCCAGCATCCAGCCATCGTTTGTTACGTGAATCCCATCCCCCGATTCAAATCCAAAAATCGAAACGTCCTGTCCTCTGAGCGGAATACGAAAACTTAAGTAATCTCCGCTCATATGGTTTTCCGTCAGGTCAGAGTCCCGGTCTCTGTGAATGACGGTTCCAGTTATGGCCTGCGTCAAACTGTAACCGGAGCTGCTGATCAGAACCAGATTCTCATCGGCATCCCAACCGCAAGCAAAGCATCCGGAAGCCGGAATGATGACCTCAGCCGTCCAGGGGTGGGGCGGTTTTGTAGGTTCTTTCGCTTGGGCAAAGTGCAGCAAGTCGATCTCAAACGTTGTTCTGATTTCTTTTTTTGATTGATTAAAAGGGTTCATATCATACACCTGCCGTTTGATAGGTTATCGCTTGGATTCATCATTCTTCATTTCATGTATTCTCATATTAAGCTCATCCAGAGAACGCTGCATGCGCTCCATTCTTCTCAGGGCAGAATATTGATTGCTGATAATCCCGGCCAAGCCGATAATCAAGATAATCACAATGAAACCGATCATAGATAGCGTGCATCCTTTCCATTTTATGATTGAACTAATAATCCCTGTTATCGGGTAACATCGATGTATTCACCCAGTCTTCGAAGCTGCTGAACAACAAGGTCTTCGGCCAATCATCCGACTCTTCATGCTTCCAGGTTAAATGCACCTGCGCATACGTACCCGGTTGTTCTATTAGAGAAAACAAAAAATCATCCCGATCGCATCTTCTTGCTAGTGTCTTCACTTGTGCTCCGAACAATATATGCTCGCTCGAAACTTCCTTATATAACTCATCCGCGAATCGATCCGAAGTCTCGTCTTCCCAGGGCTCTAAGTAGGTGAAGTCTTCCGGTATCGTCGTCACTATAACACCTCCGCTGCTTATCTTTTCTTATATTCAACGGTCGGCCGACCCGATTAAGGCAGAATGTTACTTCCCAGATCCTTGCGATGAAGCATGGGATTCATATCACTTTGATCAATTGTAAATGTACCGTCCTTTTGTTCAAGTTCATGATTGAATACCAGATACCCACCTATGATTTTGTGGTCTGACTCCAGTATATATCCTACAATCTGATTATACGTCGTTGTTTTCTCTTGCAAAATATAGCCCGTCTCTATAACCTCTCTATCCAGAAATGACGCTAAGTCCACATGCCCCAAATCTTTCATATCCTTCACATGCTTTTGATAGGATGGTAATGTCGATGGAGCATACTTTGTTTCGGATGCGAATCTGTCAATGCTCCATCCGTAATCCTCGAGGAATTTAACATGTTGTTCTTTAGGCGTTTCCATGATGATCTCATCGTCCTGTCGATTACAACCAACCAGAATCACTAACACACAGATGATTAGTAACTTTAATTTCAATTTTCCGGTCCTTTCCCGTGTTTTTATCCAAACTGAAAAATAATGATCAATGGAAAGATAGCGATTCATGATCCCATCCTCCTTGGGCGATGCTCCAGTTTCCCTATCCCTCAATCTCCCTGTATATGCTGAGCGCTTTCTCCATCTTCTGTGTATACTCCGCGGATTGGCTTGAATTTAGCAGCTTAACATCCTGACTCCCGCTGGAGCTGAGCAGATCCTGGTCGCTCAATACTTGGATGAGTCTGTTCACGGTACCTTCGCTGCCATCGATAATTCGGATATGATCCGGCAGCAGATCCGACAAAATCCTTTTGTAAAAAGGATAGTGCGTACAGCCCAAAACGATCGTTCCATACTCATTCAGATCAAAGGCTTCAAACTTCTTCGTGAAGTAAGCGTTCATGATCTCGGGGTCGAAATTCAAAGCCTCACAGTGCTCGACCAGCTCCGGTAAAGGCAGGGAATCCACGATATGCATGCTATCGACTCGCCGAACCAGGTCCTTATACTTCGACTCCTTTAGGGTCAGCGGCGTGGCAAGCACCAGGATGCGCTTCCCGCTGGCGCGGTTAATTTCAACAGCCGGTTTTACGGCAGGCTCCATCCCGATAACCGGGATCGGATACGCCTTCCTTAAATCGGAGATCGCCATGCTTGTAGCCGTGTTGCACGCAACGACGATGGCTTTAACCTCTTCCTGCATGATGATTCCCATCGCTTGATGTATGTAAGCTTTCACGTCTTCCTTAGCTTTGGTACCATAGGGCACATGGAGAGTGTCCGCCAAAAATAAAAAATCTTCATGGGGCAGCTTTTTCATAGCCGCCGTTAACACGGTTAAACCGCCTAAACCTGAATCAAAAAAAGCTATTCTCATTGTTTTTCACCTGTCGTTATATGTTGGTCTGTCCGTATCATTGCAATCGATGTCCTTATACATTATACTCCACTAGCCGAAAACGCGCAGAGCCATCTGAACGAATGGGTAATCAAGCGTTTCAAAATAAACAGACCCGGCCAAGTAAGAATCTCGGGAGGCCGGGTCTGATGTGTTGTTCTTTTGCATATGGAAGAAGGATTAACTTCCTTCATGATCATGAAAAAAACGCAATCCATTTACTCAAAGCATTTCAGCAAAGCCAAAGCCTCTTCATGATCGGGCTCCAGAACGAGCGCCTCGCGCGTATATTCCATAGCCTCCTCGTCCAGGCCAAGCTCGTAACAACAGATCGCCAAACAGTATAAAACCGTTGGCACCGGCTCGTCTTCATCCGTGTCCACGGATTCCTTCAGGAAGAACTTGGCCTCCTCGTACATATCCATCTCAAACAGCACGAGTCCCGCATCCAGAGCCAGATCATAACGCTGCTCCATCACATAATACGATGACCACATCTTGAATATGCCTGCACGGATATCCAGCATTTCTTCGTCATTGGCCTCCGGCAGCAGATTCGAGATGCGCTTCGCGCTCTGAATGAAGAACTCGGCGTCATACCCGCCCAATCGCCAGAAGGACAAAATTTGCTGCAAGCCCATGCTTTCAATATTCCGGTCGACCCATTCCTTCATACTGAAGAATTCATCCGGTCCGAAGCGTTCGATGAATTGACGGTAAGCGAGCCGGGTATTGGCATAACTTGCCGGTGCTTCCAGCATGAGAATGCAGCCGACGTTAATATTCTTATAATGCTGCGCAGGGAACATGGCCACTGCGCCTCTCTGTTCGAACACATGCTGCAGCGCGTGATAATTAGCCGTCAGCGAAAAGCTGCCATGGTAAATTAATTGCGGCGGTTCGGCGAATTTCCAATTATCGATGCGATGATCTCCTTTATCCGCCGTGAGGAGCATGAAACCTGAGATAGATAACCGATTTAGGCGTTCCAAACAGGTTAAGCCCACCTCCGGAAACAGGATATGCGAATCCTCCAGCTCTTGCTGGTAATGAGCAATCACATCGCGATAAGGGTAAGTATCTTCTTCGTATCTTGGTGCCCGGCGGTGCTCGTAAGCCAGCTTCATTCGTTCCAGCGCTTCAGCGGGCTTGAGCTTATGGTGCTGCTCCGGAAATTCGATGACCACATCACTCTCATAAATCTTGCCTTCCCCGACGTAGATCAATTCTTGCGGAATGCCGTCAAAAAAATAATTGGCGACGATCAGCAGCGGCTGCTTCAAGTCTCCGGGACGAATCGTGGTCTTCGACACTACCAAGTTCAATTCCGTATCATGCACGGCATCGAACCTCCCGAAATCCAGCAGTCCCTGCTCAATATACAATTGCATGGCAGGATGCTGCTGCCATGCCGTCACATTTTTTATCGGCAAATCCGTCATGACATAGCGGAAAGGAGGCAGCGTAATCCCCGTATCATCTCTCAGCTCGCACAGCTTGTGCAGCACATGGTAGCCGAGGCGCCCGGCTCCGGCGCCCAATTCCAGAATCGTCACGGGTTCGATGATATCGCCCCGATCCGCGCGATCTCGAAGGAATCCGAATATCATTTCGGCGTAAGCCGTAGCAATCATGGGGTTGCTCGTAATATACTGCGGGACCTGGTCATTATTCCACGCCTTCATCCCCAGTTCTTCATAATATGTCCGCTGTAGTTCCCAGATGGGTGCTTCACTGAAACGGAAGCGTTGTTGATTATTATCCGTCATTTCTATTTAACCCTGCTCTCTATGTATCGTATAAGTACAATCTGAAACCTCGAATGCTTTTACACGGTTAGACCAAAGACCAATCCATGTCTATAGAATGGTACCATATAACTTGGTTCTTCCCAAACCTTCGAAGTCAGGAAATCCCGCGGACTCTCTTCGCTTGATAACCGTTTGACAAACCAACGGGCAATAGGCACCTTTCCTTCCTCTCCCTAATATAGTGTAGGAGAACAGAAGGGCGGGATGTACATGGTTGCGAGCACGGAGCAAGAACAATGGGCCATTTTCCTGGCGGCGATCTGCGGACAAACCTATTCACAATTCACCAACACGGACGGCTCATTTGTCCTTCCGCTAAACTTTTCGCTGTTCGACACCATTGAAGCGAATTCCTTAATCCGCGTGTCAGAACGCTTCGGGTTTATCCTTGAATCGCCGAAGGAGATTATCATCGCCTTTCGGGGTACCATGTCTTCCACGGATTGGATCACGGATGCCATAGCCTCCCAAAAGAACTTCAAATACATCAAAGATCCCGCCCTCACGCACCGCGGCTTCACCAGCATCTACGCTTCCGCC
This sequence comes from Paenibacillus sp. HGF5, assembly GCF_000204455.1. Lineage (NCBI taxonomy): Bacteria > Bacillati > Bacillota > Bacilli > Caryophanales > Paenibacillaceae > Paenibacillus > Paenibacillus sp. HGF5. The sequence continues at coordinate 178,343 of NZ_AEXS01000019.1, forward strand.
CGCGGGCAGATCATGTCGGCGCTTAAAAGATTGCCTGTCGATAAGACCTTGTTCATTACAGGCCACAGTCTCGGAGGGGCACTTGCCACCTTGTGCGCCGTGGATGTTGCCGCGAACACGGATCACCAATCCCCCCATGTTTTCACTTATGGATCACCGCGCGTAGGGGATCCCGATTTTGCCAAGGCCTTTGCCAAATATGTTCGAAGCAGCTTTCGTATAGCCAACCTGTTCGATGTCGTCACTCATGCACCGCCCAGTATCTACAAACTGCCGAAACGGGAAAAGAAATACTATTACAGTCACGTACATACTCACTGGCCATTGACCTTCCAGAATGGGTCGGTTAGCGGCAATCATGTAATCAGCAGTTATTATGCGGAGCTTGCCAAGCTCCAGCCGCCATTTGCCGAGCTTTTAAATTCGACGAATCCCGGGTTCTGTCCCGTCACAGAATTACCAATAGAGAAGGTGTAAGCCTATTTGGAGGGGTCATAAAAGAAAGCGGATTTCCCTGAAGAGGAAATCCGCTCTTTTATTGCTTAACCGAGAATCGATTACACGCGAGTACCTGTTAGCATCGGGAACAATACCTTCATTTCAGCGTCATTCGGTCTTCGGCCATAATCCGCAATTTCGAAAGGCTCGGCATATTGTACGCCGGCTGCATACTCTTGACCATACAGCTTGGCAAGCGTAGGCAGCATTTCGTCCGACACGCGCAGAAACCGATTCCAAAACTTCAGAATAAAATCCCGCTTCTCTTCCCACGTATCCGGTACGTCATGCAAGAAACCACCCTGCCATGGGGCAAACTCGTAAAACTGGGAAGCATGGGCATCGCAGGCAAGCAATTTCTTCTCGATGACGTCTCCGGCATCGATGACAATATCCGGTTGATATGACGCCCGTGCCGCATAATCCGGCATCAGCAGGTATATCGGGGATTTTTTTAATGACGGTACTTCGGGCACGGCATTAGGTACATTCGCCACAAAATCTGCGGCATCCCGCACGACCTTCCCGGCATTTCGGTTATCCACATGGCCGGGACCCTCCGGATGGAACGTGATGACGATATCCGCCTCCCAGCCGCGGATTTGACGGATCACTTCCTTGCGTACTTCCGGTGTCGGCATCAATTCGCCATCGGGTATGGGCAGAACGACATATTCCAGAACCCCAAGATGCCGGGCAGCCTCATGGGCTTCCCGTATACGACGGTCGACCAGGTCCTGCCCGCTCATTTCATGATGACCGCAGCATCCATCGGTTAACGTAACGAACTTCACCCGATGGCCCATCTCTGCGTAGGCTGCGGAGATCGCTCCTGCATAGATTTCGGGTTCATCTGGATGCGCTGCAATGACAATCACATTGAGAATAGTGGACATCTGTTGCCTCCTCCTTATAGTTTCTTCAATAAACGATCGATGTATCGATTACTTCAAACGTTTCATTAATGGATGATCTTCTTTCAGCTCCAGCAAATCCCACAGGTTCCCGTACAAATCCTTGAATACCGCTACCATGCCGTAATCCTGCTCTTTCGGCTCTCTTACAAACTCGATTCCCCGCGACACCATTTCGCGATAATCTCTCCAGAAGTCATCGGTATTCAGGAATAGAAACACTCGGCCGCCCGATTGGTTGCCTATAAACGGCTCTTGTTCCGGCTTGGAGGCTTTGGCAAGCAATATCGTCGTGCCAACCGACCCGGGAGGAGCAACAACCACCCAGCGTTTGTCTTGTTCGGGCTGATATGTATCTTCGATCAAAGTAAAATTCAGCTTCTCGGTATAAAATGCAATGGCCTCGTCATAGTCCTTCACGACTAACGCGATATGAACAATGGATTGTATCATGTCCTTCCAGCTCCTTAAGGTTGAGTATGCAGTTAGTCTTCAATCTTTGTTTCTACTTATCGTCTTGTAACGACATCGTTATACAATAACAACGCTTCCGCTAAAAAAGTATGATAAGATTTAATAGGGATATGAGATGAGATGAGAGAACTTTCCCGTGACGCATACATCTCATTATCTACGTTTCATCAGATTTTTCTAGAGCTTTGATACATAATTTATTTTATGGTATTATAAATGTAATTAAGACCAAGTGCAGCAACACTTGGTCAGTACAATTGGCTTGGATGGTCTATTCCCTTCTAAGTCATTAGGAATGAAAAACCCACCTTCGGCGCGTAACCTTTGGGTGGGTTTTTATTTTTTCTTGTGTTATTGTTAATGTATGTTAAAAGAGCAAGAATGAACGATCCAAATAGAAACATAATCGTTAATGCATCCTTTACCTCCACGGCTTCACCTCCTTTCGAAGGGAAACCATGCCCACCCAAGATTCAATTGTAGTTATATTTTACCTCTTATCACATCTACGTACAAGCGTTCCTATTTTAACATTTCTAAATAAACCACCACAGTTTGTTATTATTTCGTACAGAATGTTTGAACATATTTCTTTGAATCTTCTCTTACTACTTCAGTATAATTGTCTTTTGTATATTGTTTTACTACCTTTCTCCAAAACGATATTGCAGGCGTGTTAACTTGCATCTGGGCAATCTTCCAATTTGCTTTATACATATTAAGCGCTTTGATTGCTGCTTGATGCCCAATTCCTCTTCTTCTAAATTTCTTAATAATCATAAAATCATAAATAACATGTGTCGGATCGGGGTCCGTATCCATATTTTCATGTAGGATGACTGTAAAACCAACTAATATTCCCGAGGCTTCTATAAAAAAGGGATGCCACCTTCGATCTCCCTCCCAAAACAGATTAATATCCAAATCATACTTTCCATCTTTATTTAAATCTTGATTCGTATACTCACTAAAATCGTAATAATACAATTGATACAAATTAAACAGGATATCTTTTTTTCCTAGATCAACGGGTACCAAGTTTATATGCATAATGTTCTCCCTATAGCATTAATCATTCTCCACCTTTGAAATATCTACATAATCCCTTCTAATTCCGTTAGCTTCTTTATGATGTGATCAGGTTGTATATGATCCGGCTTCATTTTGTTCATCCGATTGATCCAAACGGCTCGGATTCCCATGTTTTGGGCTCCAACAACATCACTTGTTAATGAATCCCCAACATGCAGTACGTCCGTATTCTTTAACTCATAACGCCTTAATGCTTCTCCAAATATTTCCGATCTTGGTTTATAGGATCTGACGTCTTCACTGGTAATCACTCCACCTACCTTTAGACCGTGGAACTTTATTGCTGCCATCACATCTGATGTATCGATATTGGAAATGATGTATACAGGCAATTCGCATGACTTCAGAAATGAGAGGGAATCCTCATATATACTTGGCTTTTGCCAATGTTCAAATTGCTCAAGTATGATTTCGTCTGCCGTGCAGTTCGATTTATAATATTCTATCGTCTTGCACAAAGACATCCTACCTAGATTTCTTTGAGTATCAAAGTTTTCCCCATAACTTTCTTGAAACATCTTTGAAAATGATGCCCACCAGTATTGTCCTATCTCCTGAATCGAACAATTCTCAGAAGAACTTTCTTTAATTTTCTGGCATATTAACGGAATGATCTCATCATCTTCTTGAACCACAGTCCCATAAAAATCGAGAAAAATCGCATTGGTAGTCATTGCCGTCCCCCCCAAACTCTAACTTGCCTAAAGACGACAAGTTTATGAGCGATTACGTTCACCATTTAAATTGAAATTTCAATGTCAATAGTTCATCATAGCGAGCCCTTCAACTCTCTCAGCCGCAATAAAATTTCCGCAACATGTCCTTTCATGCATACGTTGAGGAATAACCCTTCATTGAATCGGTCACCGCGAACATAACTGGTCATCAATTTTCTAAGAGTTACCAGATCGGCGCTGCGAATGCTGCTCCCCGCAGGGTTATCTAAATCTCGATAAACCTCGTTCTCCGCTAACCATTCGCTCCAGTTAAATACCATGAGGAAGCCGACATCATCCAACGCTTTACGAAAATTTCCGATTTCCTTGCTTTCACATCGATATCCATTAACGTCATGGTAAAAAACGGACCCGGGGTTTTGGAAATATTCGAGGTATGGGAGCAACCGCTCCACATCCGAAGCAGTTAAGTCTGAGTCATACGGCATACCATCACCTCATTGATTTGGATTCGTCACCGCGCAAGGTACCCAAGGAACCTCATATAAATAAACGCCCTGAAGCCTGTTACCGCCCCCTTGAAGCCTTCCTAGCCTCGTATGTAATCATCTGACCCGCCTGAACAGGTTGATTCATCCAGCGATAGTCAGCCGACTTCGTAATCTCTTCGTATCCTTGCTTCTCCAGCATGAGTTCAAACTCATGCATCCCATACCAGCTTAGAGGAAACCGTTGCAGCTCGGTCTGAACCAGATGGCCTTCCTTCCATTTTTCATATTTCAGGATCGACACGATGCGCTGGTCAAGCAGATTGCATTCCGTACGTCTTTCCTCCAGAACGATGACTTCATTATCGGAAGTTTCCCAGCTTCTAGTCGAGGTGTGATTCGCGTCTAAATCCGTAGGAATATACAAATCCACGATCAACCTGCCCCCAGGCGTCAAATGGGAAGCAAAGTGTTTCAGAGCCGATTCAGCCTGCTCGCGTCCCTCCACTAACTGAAAGGATCCTGCTGGAATGATAATGGCGTCATAGGCATCCGCCAACGAAAAGTTATGCATCTCGTCTTCAAACAGCTTAGCCTCAAGGCTCAACTCCGCTAATCTTCTTTTGCAGGAATCCAGCATCGCAGCCGAATTATCCACGCCTTCGATGTTGATGCCTGCTTGGAGCAGCGGGATTAATACCCGGCCCGATCCACATCCAACTTCCAGCACCTTGCCCTTAACGTCTTTCAGGCGCTCCGCATAATATTCCACGTCGCCAAACGAGAAACCTAACGGTTTGCTCAGATCATACACTTCCGTACACAGCGCTCCATACGAACTATACATTGGAATGACCTCACTTTATCAAAAGTATTTTATTTCCCATTAACCCAGCAAATTTGATATATCTCTTACACTTCCCGCTTCTCATCCGGCCGATAGAGGATTCTTTGGTAGTCCCAATCTTTAGAATCCATATCACCCAAGTATATCCGCTCATGCTCGGGCACCCGTTCATACTTCTCTCTTAAATGTTCCCTGTAAAACTCGGTGGGATTTTCTAGATATAAATAATAAGCGTCCCTGCATTCTTCATGCGCGGATTTCTCCCCGTTCAATTTCCTGTGAATGTCGATAAGCTCCTTGAACTTCTCCTCCGTGTCCGCCGCATACAACGGTTCGGACAGCGTAACCTCGCCAAGTCCCGCTATGCTAAGAGGCAGCGCGCCATCGAATGTCGTGAATAGCGTCCCGTCCTGAAACCATTCGTCTAGCTCATTAAGATGGCAACGGACGTCCAGGGGGAGGTCGTGGACCAAGACTTGACCGTCCTGATACACATTCAAATAAACCAAATAATTCGCACCCTCATATTTCATAAACATGTGGAAACCGTCGCCCTCCACCGTTTGATAGAACATTTCATCCTTCACATAAAAATCAGTGGGACGAGGAGAGTGGGCCACTCTTCTGATCTCCCATTGCTTCTGCTCACGCTCTGAAACTTCATAGATATTCACGAATTCCGGATTCATCACACGAATGGTCTGCTTGATATGTTCATAATAGCTCTCTGGATGGAATCTCCAGTTCGCTTCCTGGACCTGGAACGCACCCAGTCCATGGATCGACAGATTTTCGCCAAGCGGAACGACAGGCGTCAGCCAGTTCGAATCGATCTTGTTTTTTAGCCCTGCGAGGTCAACCAGCTCCCAGCAATTGATCATGCCGTCTTCATAGATATCTACGCCAATATAAAAGTACTGACCTCCGTTACGGATTATTCCCGGTATGGAAGTACCTTCAACGATTTTGGTTCTCCGAATCTTTTTCATATGAATCACCTTCTGATTATAGGTAGTATATGGCTTCGTGTTTTGGTATTCCTCGAATGTGTCAGCGCTTCACCCGCGTCGCTCTATTGATCCTATGAATTTCTATTTCTATAACTATGAGGGCATTCCTTACATCATATAAGAGAGCCGCAGGAAGCTCTATACCAACGATATTTATAAATATTCTCTACCAAAAACGAATCCCGATCATCCTTCTTGTTAACCTGGCATTCTTATTCTATTTTACATCCTCATTTCCGTTTGGTAAAAATAGCAAAAGAACTCCCCGGCTCATGAGATCATGACAGCAGGAAGTCCCCTATGTGTGGTTTCGTTTAAGCTACACTCTTAAAAAAGCAATATAATCCGTTATGATTCCTTTGTGTCCCAAATGCCGAAGCATGGTCGTGATATTGCCTCTATGGTAGGTTCCATGATTTACGACCTGCTGGAGAATCTCCGAAATCGAATTCTGAAATGCCTCACCCGCAGTGTTGTGATAAGTCACAACCTTCCCCATATCGCCAATCGACGCTAAATATTCATGGTGCTCGGTTTGGAGCTGGCTCATGTATTGATAAGCTGCTTCCATATTCGCGAACGGTCTCGCGGCAAGCGACGGAGGACTTTCCTCCTTGATCCGGGCAAACCAAACTTCCTCCGCAGCTGCAAGGTGACCGAAGACTTCCGCGATGGAGTTGAAGCCCAGATTCACTTCCTGGAGAAACACGCCTTCCGGCAAGGATTGCAAATGGTTCCATACTCTTTCGTTCGCCCACATGTGATAATCGTACAATTGAAGATACGCTTCGTTCATTCTGCTCTCTCCTCTCTTGTTCGCTTTATCGGTAAGTCTAGTCTACGACGCTAGCACCTAACACCTGACTAGAAAATTATACCATATATAACGAAAAAGCAGGCACGGGGATCAAACAAAATATAAAGCATATTCGGGATTACTCTTTCACGCTGCCCAGCACGATGCCTTTTACGAAGAAACGCTGGAGGAAGGGATACAGCAGCAGAATCGGCAGGGAGCCGATGAATATTTGCGCAGCTTTAAACGTTCGGTTGGACACTTCGGAGAGTGCCGCCGCATCGTCTGCATTGATCGACGTCAGGTTGGTCTGTACGATAACAGTCTGTAAATAACTCGACAGCGGGTATTTTTCCGGCGAATTCATGAGTAACAGTCCGTCAAACCATTCGTTCCATTGGCCGACGATCGTAAACAGCGTGACGGTGGCCATGGCCGGCAGCGACAGCGGCGCGTATATTTTCCACAGGCTGGTGATGTAGCTCCCGCCGTCAATGAAGCAGGATTCCTCCAGCTCTTTGGGCAGGCCGCGAAAAAAATTGAGCAGCAAAATCACGTTGAACACTGCTACCGCACCCGGGATGACCAATGCCCATATCGTATCGATCAGCCCTGTATCCCTTATCGTCATATACCTTGGTATCAACCCTCCGGAGAACAAGGTCGTGAACACGAAGAACCAGGCATACTGCGTGCGAAATTTAAAATCCCGCGGTTCCTTCGACAGCGGATAAGCAATGAGCAGGGTCAGCAGCATGCTGATCCCGGTCCCGAGAACGACGCGCTGCACGGTGACCCACATCGCTACCATAAATTGCGGCTTGTTCAATACGTACTGATAGGAGCTGAGCGTAAAATCGACGGGCCACAGCTTCACGATCCCTGCCGTCGCCGCGCCTTTGGAGCTGAGAGAAACCGCCAGAATATGAACGATGGGAAGAAAGCAGAGCAGCCCCAGACCGATCAGAAAAGCGTAGTTGAAGCCAAGAAAAAATTTGCGGCTGAGTGACGGTTTATGCATACGGGACACCTTCCTTCCTAAAATATTCTGTAATTGGCGAACTTGGATGCCAGGGCGTAGGACGTCACGATAAAGACGAACGAGATCAAGGATTTGAACAGGCCGATCGCCGTGGCCACTCCATACTGGGCACCCTGCATGCCGATCCGGTAAATAAACGTATCCAGAATGTCCCCGCTCTCATACACCTGCGGGCTGTACAAGTTGAACACCTGGTCAAAACCGGCATTCAGCACATTCCCGAGCGAGAGGGTCGCCAGCAAAATGATGATCGGCATCATGCCGGGAAGCGTGATGTGCCAGGTCTGTTTCCAGCGGTTTGCGCCATCGACCGTAGCCGCCTCATACAGGGAAGGATTGATGGAGGTTAATGCAGCCAAATAGACGATGGTGCTAAAGCCGAATTCCTTCCAGATGTCCGTTATGACGAGGGTATAAGGAAACCATTGGTTGCTGCCCAGGAAAAAAATCGGCTCGATGCCGAACCAGCCCAAAATTTGGTTCGCGATCCCGTTCGTCGGCGATAAAATATCGATAAAGATTCCGCCGAGGATGACCCACGATAAAAAATGCGGCAAATAGACGAGCGTCTGCACGCCGCGTTTGATCAGCTCGTTCCTCAGCTCATTCAGCAGCAGCGAAACCAGGATCGGCACGACCAATCCCCCGATGATTTTCATGAAGGCGATAAACACCGTATTCCAAATGATTTGGCCGGTTTCCGGCAGATCGAACACATAACGGAAATTGTCCAGCCCGATCCAGTCCGAGCCGAATAGGCCTTTGAACGGAACGAATTTCTGAAAGGCCATGGCAATGCCGATCATCGGCCAATAGCTGTAGATCAGCACGATGACGATGCCGGGCAAGATCATCAGATGAAGCGGCCACTGCCGCCGAAACTTTTTGCTTAACATGGCGATCCTCCTGTCTGTCAATGTATATCCCATTCGCCTTCAGCAGGTGGTGAAAAGAGAACAGGGGGGTGTCAGAAACCTCCCTCCCCTGTTCCCGTTAGCCGAACTCCTTATCTGGCGGCCTTCCATGCATTAACTTCTTCGGTAATCTTGTCGCCGCCGAGCTTCTTCCAATTGGCCACGAACTCATCAAAGGCGTCGATGCTTGCCTCGCCCAAAATGATTTTGATGAACGTTTCCTGCTCCAGCCGGTCGAGCGTCGCTTTTTTGTCGGCCATGGTCTCGGTCGGCGCGCCTACATAACCGTTCGAGATGACTTTGCCCGCATCGTTCAAATCGCGAAGCTGTTTCATGGAGCCTTCCGGACCGTTGGCGGCATAGCCGGACCAGCCCATCGGATTGTTGCCTGCGAGATAGTCCTGAAACTCCTTGAACATGATCTTCGTTTCGGCGCTGGTGATGTCCGCGTCGCTTTCGGATTCCAGCGCCTTGGCCAGCTCCTCCTGCCGGATCAGGTCTTTGTTCGGATTGACGACCTCAACCAGCGAATATTTGTTGACCCCTATGGATACGCCGTCTTCAATGATTTGGCCGTACTTGTCGAATTCCGCATTGTCGCTGTACAGCTTCTCATAGTACTGGTTAGCCAGCTTGACGATGACCTCGGGATGCTCGTACCCCTTTTTGACCACGTAATATTGAGAGACGGCAAAAGGCATCTGCACCGTCGCCGGACCGCCCTCCAAAGACGGGATCGGGTAGGACTTCCATTTCACCGATTCATCCTCTTTCACCATGTCCCAGAAAGGCCATGCCGGATACCAGCTTGGTCCGATCAGCATGCCGATTTTGTGGGTGGTCACGGATTCAAAGACCTTGACGGTATCCTTCACGCCGAATTCCGGGTCAATCAGCTTGTTCTTGAACATGTCCTGCAGCTTTGCCAGCGCTTCCTTCATCTCCGGCTGAATGCTGCCGAACTGCAATTGCCCCTCAGCGTCTTCGATCCAAATTTGCGGGAAACCGCCGAAGCCGTTAAAGAAACCTACCGAAGAGCTGTTTAATCCGATATCCTTGGTCAGCGCAAGTCCGTAGGTATCCGCCTTGCCGTTACCGTCCGGATCCTGCTTGGCAAACGCCTCCGCAATGGCTACAAGGTCATCCATCGTGTTCGGTTCAGGCAGATTCAGCTTCTCCATCCAATCCTCCCGGACCCACAGCAGCGGAGCCGAGCCGCCGATGACCGGCTGAGTGGACGGGATCGCCAACAGCTTGCCGTCAAACGTCGCGGAAGGGAGCGCGTTTTTCTCGATCTCCATGACCTTCTTCAGGTCATCGCTGGCGTAATTCTCGAAAGCGGGCGCCAAGTCCGCCAATTGCCCGGCGTCCGCAAGCTGGCGCAGCTGCTCCGGCGTCACCTGCATGATATCCGGGAGGTCATTGGAAGCAATCGCGATATTCATTTTGGATTCATACTGCTCCTGACCCGTCACCACCCATTTATAGTTGAGGTTGATGCCCATTTCCTTATAAAGGTCGGTCCACACGTTGTTCTTAATATCCTGTCCGGACGGGAACTTCACTTCTTCTCCCACAAACCGGACGGCATCCAGCTGAATGGGGGGATCATACTTGCCGAACGGATCGCCCGGCTCCAAGGCCGAGGCTTCGCTATCGGTGGATGAACCCGCCGCGCTGCCTCCGCCTTCTTCCCCTTTGCTGCAAGCGCTTAAAATAAACACGAAAGCCAGCATACTGATCCACAATACGGACAAGATCTTATTTCTCTTCATGTTTGCGACCTCCTTGAATTCGATGTTTGTTTAGAGTATAAGGGAACAAAAAAAGAGCTATCTACTCCAAGCTCTTTACTTTGATATCTTCTCTTTACATGTTGTGCAGTTCTCTGTATTCCTGCGGCGTCAAATGGGTCGTTTTTTTGAAAAAGCGGTAAAAATACGGCGGAGAACTGAAACCCACCGCAGCGGCGATGACATGGATTTTGTCCGTCGTCTCCTTCAGCAGCTGCTTCGCTTTGGCCAGCCGTGCCGCATTAATCGACTCGGACAGGCCCTCGCCGGTCACTTGTTTGTACAATCTGGACAAATACGAAGGGTTGTGTCCCACGGCCTCCCCGATTTGCGTCAAGGACAGGTCGCCGCTTAAGTGATCCTCGATATACCGTTGAACTTTGGCAATCACCTCATGCTGCTGATCCTGCTTCCCCTGCTCTTTCCGGTTGAAGATGATGTCCGCCAGCCTTTCGAAATATTCGGCCGCCTCCGTCCACGAATCATGCTCCTCCAAATGAGTCAATGTGATATAATCCACCGCCCCTTTCCCTTCCACGTTCCGGCAGAGAGCTTCCATATCCACCAGGGACGGCATCATCACGGACACTAGGCCGTAATATACCTCCATTTTCAGCAAATAATCAACCTCCGGCGGGAAGGAAGAGGTATCGGTCACCTCATGGAGCAGCTGCATGAATTCCTCCCGGTCCCCATTGTCTAGACAGCCGCGCAGCAGCTCCATCCGCTTCAGATGCGAGCGAGAGCGCCCCAGAAAATGCCCCATACGATCCGGGCGGTTGCGCTCACCGGCTTCGGTCAACAAAGATTCGTGGCCGATCCCGAGGCCGCTGTCCAGCAGCTGCTTCAGTCCTTCGAATTTGTCCGGCAGCCGTTCCCAATCGACCCACTCGCCAGCCATGGCAAACGAAGTCTTCAATTTCAGAAGCGTTTTGCAAACGTCCTGAATTTGTTCCAGCATCCCGTGGACAAAACGCTGGACCCGTTCCGCCGCCGGACCTCGAACCTCCTCCGGATGCTCCTCCCCCTCCTCTTTGTGCTGCAAAATCCAGATCATCTTGGCCCTGCCGAACTCCACGGCCATGCCGTCGGTCATCGGTCCGAGCAGCTCGCCGATGATATTCTGGACCGCGTACAGCATCAGCGATTGGGCCGATGGACTTTCTTGCCTTTGCCAGCCGTCCAGCCTGCATAACAGCAGCAGGCAAGGCTTGCCGGGATCCAGCTTCATCTCCAGCTCCGCAAAGCGCTGCTCCAGTTCCTCCCGCCGAATAGGACCAGGTGCTTTTTGCATCAGCTCCAGAACGTACTGCTGCTGTAAAAACGGCAGCGCCATGCGCATATTGTCCCTCGCTTTGGCAAGCAGAATGTCCGCTTCTATCTCCTGGTCAAGCAGCTCTACGGTCTTCTCGATCGCGCTCAGCACGGCATCGTTTCCCTCGGCCTTGAGAACATAATCCACGCTTCCTTGCCGGGTGGCCTCCTGGATATAAGAAAAGTCGTCGTATCCGGTCAAAAAAATCACTTTGCAATGGGGCCACTGCCTGGATATTTCCTTTTGCAGGGCAAGGCCGTTTAACCCCGGCATTTTGATATCCGACAAAACGATGTCCATTTTCGCCCGTTTAAGCCAGCCCAAGGCTTCCGAAGAGGAATAAGCCTTATACACCTCCAGCTCGAGAAATTCCGCGCCAAGGCATAATTCCGCAAGCCCGTTCACGATAAAAGGTTCGTCATCCACGATCAGTATTCTGTACCTGCTCTTCATCCATCTCGCTCCTTTCTTGCTTTGGCAGTGTCATATCGATTCTCAAACCGCCCAACCGGCTTCTCGAAAAGGTCAATCCGCCAGCAGGCCCGAATTTTAATCGAAGGCGTCGGTGCACGTTGGATAAACCGGTGATCTCTCCTTTCACGTCCGAATTCGCGGTCATGGATTGCAGGTTCCGCAGCTTTTCGTCCGTCAACGTCTCCCCGTTATCCTCCACGATGATATGCAGGACATGCCGCTCAGCGGCCATGGCAACCCGGATTTGCCCGTCCGCCTCCTTCTCCTCAAGTCCGTGCTCGTATGCATTTTCGATTAAAGGCTGCAGGATGAGCAGCGGAACGTCCTGTCGCTCCCAATCACCGGGGATGTCATCCCAATAAGCCGATATCCGGTTATGGAAACGGATGGACTGAATGTCCACGTAAGCCTTGGCATGCCCCACTTCCGCCTTCAACGAAACTTCGTCGGCAGCGTTGCGGGTGATGAACCTGAAATATTCCCCCAAATGCCTCGTAAAACGAACGATATTTTCGTAATCCTGCATCTCTCCCATCTGATGAAGCGTAAAGAAGCTGTTATATAAAAAATGGGGGTTGATCTGGGATTGGAGCTGCTTCAGCTCGGAGCGCTGCGAGCGGATTTTCTGCTCAAACACTTCGTGGATCAGTACCTGCAGGCGCTTCACCATATGGTTAAACTGCTCGTACAGATAGTGGAACTCGTCATGATGCTTATGGCGCAGTTCCACCCGGGGACTGTCGAAATCGATGTTGCGGAATGCCCTCACCATCCGCTGAAGCGGCTGATGAATTCGGCTGTAGATCCAGCCCGAGAACAGAATAACCACCAGCAGGGAGAAGCCCGACAGCCCGAAAAAGATCATGCGGTATTTCCCGAGCGGACCCAGAAATTCGGCTTCGGGGACGTACACCACCAGGTCGGCATTCAAAAAGGCGGAGCGCTCCACGCTAACCCAATAGTTGGCCCCATCCGCCTTTACCTTCGTGTTGTAGGGAAGCTTTGAAAACTCGGTGCTTGTTAGCGCTTCCAAGTCGATGCGTTCGGCCAACCGGGGACCGATGCCGCCTCCGTCCTCCTGAGTCAGGACCCAGCTGTTGTCGACGCCGATGAGAACGGCGCCCCCGTCGCCCGTTGCCAGCTGCAGGAGCGCCGTTTGCATTTTCGGAACGGACAGCTCCGCCGCAATCGCAAAATTAGGCGGATTGCCGTTTCGCAATCGTTCCGGGTATACCATACCCAGCAGAAGCTTGTTCTTCCATTCGAAAATGACCCGATCGGGATGCTCCTCAAGCGCCTTCATCTGCTCTGGCGGCATGGCTCCTTCGTACGACACCTGCTCAATCGTTTTCTCAATCAACGGAATATATGTTTTGGCCTCCTGAACGTATTGATTGGAGCTTTGCAGCAGCCGCATTTTGCCCTGGAGGCGGTTGATCGCCTGAAAATATTCGGAACGGCTCATGGCGGGCGCGATGGTGCTTAGCTTTTGCAGGTCGGAGTCCTGCGACAAATCGTTCATCAGCAGCACCGTCGATCGCAGCTCCTGTTCCAGCGTACGCATGAAAAAATTAGTCCTCGCATTCAAAGATTGGGTAATTTCCTGCTCAACGCTCGCAAGCCCGGACTCGTTCATATACAGGGCAGCGGCGTAAACCGGCATAATGGCCAACAAAAAGCCGGCCACGATTTTGGGATAAATCGATTTGAACCACAGCAGCTTCATCGCTTGCCTCCACTTCGTTACCATGATCGCTTCGCCTAACCGATGAACAGAATAAAAACGGACCTTAACGTTTACATGATTGTTCACGACCGGTTAGCCCGGCTAAAGCAAGGACGTCCGACAACTTCGGGATATCCGCTTTCGCCGGGTTGAACCAGTATCGTTAAAGATTCTTTATGTTTGGGAGGGACGGACCGGTTAGCTTTCCACCATCAAGCTTGCGATCTCTCCTCTCGTCGAGTCGGGACCGACCTGAATGCGGAACTCGCCGGGCTCCACCACCGGCTTCAGGTCTAGGCCGATCAATTCCAGCTGCTCGCTGCCGATGGTAAACGTTACTTCCTGCGTTTCCCCGGCCTTCAGGAACACCTTTCGGAACCCTTTCAAGGCCTTCTCGGGACGGGTAACGGAGGCGGCCAGATCCGAGACGTACAGCTGAACGACTTCCGCGCCGTCCCGTGCTCCCGCGTTGGTCACGTCGATCCGGACCGTGGCTTCGCCGCCTATGGGGACGACAGCCGGCTCGACCGTCAGACGGCCGTAACGGAATTCCGTATAGCTTAAGCCGAAGCCGAACGGATACCGCGGCGCAAGGTCCGTCTCCAGGTAACGCTTGCCCCGGGTCCTTCTGGCATTGTAAGAAATCGGCAGCTGGCCAACCTCCTTCGGAATGGACAGCGGCAGACGACCGGACGGGTTGATATCGCCAAACAGCATGTCCGCAATGGCACCGCCTCCCTCCTGACCGGGATACCAAGCTTCGATGATCGCCGGAATAAACTCGTCGATCCACGGCTCCGTAATCGGCCGTCCATTGATATAAACGACGATCACCGGCTTGCCGAGCTTCTGGAGCTCCTGCAGCAGCTCCAGCTGCACGCCCATCAGCGTCAGGGTCGAGCGGTCAATCCCTTCCCCGCATTCCATATCGCTCTTTGCATCCCCGGTTACGACCGAGGCACCGGTTCTCAGATCGATGGTGCCCTCCCCGAAATCCCGTGCGCTGGAACCGCCAAGCACCATCACGATGACGTCGGCTTGCTCGGCGCATGCCAGCGCCCGAGGAAACCCCTCCCTTGAGTCGCCTTGTATGCGGCAGCCCGGCGCATACAGCACGCGGCTGTCTCCCAGCCGTCGGCGGATGCCGTCCAGCACCGTTACGATCTGCCCCGGCGGCTGGGGGGACGTATAATCGCCAAGCTGATGGTACGGCGTATGGGCGTTGGGGCCAATGACCGCAATGGTTCCGCTGCTCGAATCCAGTGGCAGCAGGTTTCCCTCGTTCTTCAGGAGCACGATGCCTTCAGCCGCAGCCTGGTAGGCCAGAGCGATATGCTCCTTGCACCCTATGACCTGCTCTGCCCAGGCTGGATCCACATAAGGCCGATCAAAGAGTCCCAGACGAAACTTTAGCTCCAACACGCGTCCGGCTGCCCTATTCAGATCGTCTTCAGTGATCAGCCCTTGCTCCAGCGCTTGCTGAAGATGTGCCCGGAACATGGTCCCGGACATCTCCATGTCGACACCGGCCTTCAGCGACTGGGTCGCCGCCTCCACGCCCGATCCGGCCGTATTGTGACCGCATGCCAACATATGGATCGCGCCGCAATCGGTAATGACGAAGCCGTCAAAGCCCCACGCCTCCCGAAGAACGTTTTGCAGCAGGTACCGGCTGGACGTGCAAGGGACTCCGTCGATTTCATTATAGGCCGTCATGATCGACAAGGCACCCGATTCAACGGCCTTGCGGAACGGGAGCAGATCGACCTCGTGAAGCTCCCGAAGGCCCATATGAACGGGTGCCCCATTGCGTCCTCCTTCGGAAGCGCCGTAGCCTGCGAAATGCTTCAGCGTGGCCAGCAGGCTGGTATGCGAATCCAGGCGCTCGCCTTGCAGTCCCTGCACGGCGGCAACCGCGAATTCGGCCACCAAATGGGGGTCCTCGCCGAAGGTTTCTTCGGTACGCCCCCAGCGGGGATCCCGTACCACGTCCAGCACCGGCGAATAGGTGGCCGCTCCCCCCTGAGCTCTTGTCTCGGCGGCAACGGCCCGGCTTATGCTGCGGAACAGTTCCGTGTTCCAGGTGCTGCCGATCGTGAGCGGTACGGGAAACACCGTCGCCCCGATCGCCATATGTCCATGGGAGCATTCTTCCCCGAACAGAATCGGAATACCCAGCCTCGAGTGCTCCATCGCATAACGCTGAATCGCATTGACCGCTTCCGCCCCTTCCCGCGGGGACAATCCGTTAGCGAGCGTCACCCCGGTCCAGGGATCGGCCCGCAGCGTGCCATACAAGGAACCGATTCCTCCCTCCGCAAGCTGCGACTTGAACTCCTCGGTTAGCTTGATCGTGCCGTCGTCGTTCCTTATGTAAGTGTTCCAGCCGAACGGCTGGATCAGCTGCCCGATTTTCTCCTCGACCGTCATCCGCTTCAGCAAGTCCTCGACCCGCCGCGAAACCGGCCATGCAGCGTCCTTGTAGTCCATGGCGCACACCCTTTCTTTTTCCTGTTAAATTCGATCTTATTGATCACAGCAGCCCTGCCGAAATTCCCGATGGAAGAAAAAGGCTCTCCGGCACGATCCGATCGGCCGAAGAACCTCCAACTATGCGTATCCTGCAGAATGGCTGCACCGCATCTGGACAAACCAGATCAACGGCTAGAACCCTCTCCCAACCTTTTCATGGGCGAGCACGCCTCAAGATGTTTGGCTCTGCCGGACGCGAACCTCCTCCGGCCGGTAAACCGTCTGCACTTGTCCCCCGGCATCGGTCGTAAACATCACGGTCCGTTCCCGTTCCAATTCGAAGGCGTAGACCTTTCCGGTTGCCGGGTCCTTTACCTCGACCTCTGCGCTTGCCCCATGCTCGGAGACGAAGACGTACAAGCTTCCTTGCCCGAACGTCAGCTTGCGGCCGTAAATACCCGGGAGCTCGCCTCCCTTCGGCCATTCCAGCTCAGGCGAAACGGCTGCGGAGCGGATAGCTTCCGCGTACAGCGCCTGGATCGGCTCCCAGCGCTCGTTCATCTCGACCGGGAGCGGGCACCAGATGAACCGTCCCGAGCCCAAGGTCACCGTGACGGGTGCCAGCGTCCCATCCAACCGGCCCGCCGGACGATCTACCGCCAGCGCGTTAATCTTCCGCTCGCCGAACGAAACGGCGAAATGCTCTCCCGCCAGCTCCAGCGTTTCTTCCCGAAGAACGTTGGCATGGACGGTTTCGCCGATCTCCTGCCGCAGACGATGCGGTGCCGGTCCCCAATACGCATCGGTGCGAAGCGGGCCGGTCCACAAGACCGTGCTCCCTTCCCTTGCCAAGTCGAGGAGCTGAGCAAACGCGCCATCGTCGAAATTATGCGCGCTCGGTACGATGATCAGCTTAGCCGGATAGCGCTTCAGGTCCCCCAGCTGATATTCGCCGATGCCCCGCGGATGGATGTTCATGCCGAACGTCAACGCGCGCATGGCCCTCGTCGTCGCTTCGTAAGCCAGCTTGCGGCTGGAAAAATCATTCGAATACGGGTAAACGACGGCGATATCCTCCAGCTGCCGTTCATCGTCGAAGAGGCCGGCTGCTTCCTTCATGAAGCGGCCGAAGTCATAGGACACATCGGCCTCAGGCTTCTGCGTTCCGTCCGCCCGAAGCGCCCCGATGTTGGATTCGTTGGCATTATCCATGAAGTAGTTAATATTCCAAATCCACTGCACGGCACCCGCGCCCCCGGTCGAAAACGAATACGCGTACTTCCGCTCCAGGATGCTGCGAAGCTCTTCCTCCGTCCGCTTGGCGATGCCGTCCGGACGCTGCACGTGCATGATGCCGGTCTCCTGGATCAGATTCGGCTTGTCCGGCGTTTTCGTAAATATGCCGTCCCAGGCCAGGTGATCGTTCTGCCACCAGGAGTGGACCGTCGTGTAATCGACCGCGGGGCCATAGAACGAAGGCGACGGACGCTGGGAGCAGATGCCCTCATCCTGCCCGACCGTTACCAGCTGGCGGGGATCGGAGCGGCGAATGGTGCCGATGAGCTCGGACGCCCACCGATTATGCATGTCCATGGTGAACAGCGTGAAATCGATCCACGGTCCCCACTTCTTCGGCTGCAGCACGCTGTTGAACAGCTTGTCGTTCGGACTCGGCGCAGGCGCCGACTCGAATGAAGGCAGCTCGCCCGGCGTCATGTTCCAGCGCTCCTGAAGCAGCGCCAGATCATCCCCGTGGCGCTGCCGCAGCCACTCCGACCAGGCCTGCCGCTCGAACCGGTCCCCGATCGATACCGGCCCCTCGAAGATTCGCTTCGGATCGAACAGCGAAGGCTCGTTGATCAGGTCCCAATGCACGTTGGTTGTGCCCCTGTGACGTCCGACGATGGAGGCGACGAAGCGCTTTTGCGCCTCCACCGATCGCGGATCCAGGTAGGGGTTCACGCCTTCCCAGGCTTCGGGCGCAAACGAGAAGAACGTGAACGTCACTTCCAGCCCATGCCGTTTGGCCGTCAGGACAAAGGCATCGATCGCCCGCATGACGTCCTCGGCCGCATGGCCGTCGGCAAACATGATCATCCGGTACCCCGTCCATATGCCCGTCCGGATCAGGTTGATCCCTGCCCGCTTCATCTCTGCCATATCCGCATCCCAACGCTGCACGTTCGGCAGATGGAGGAATTTGCGCGCGACGTCGGAGGTCATGTACGTCATGCCAACGATCGGAACCGTCCGCCCGCCGCGGCGGAAGTAATCGCGCCCGCATTCCAGCCGCTCTCCCGCCTGCAGCAGCGGACGATCGACGCCCCATACCGCCTGGGTCAGGGTGCGGCGCTCCCCGGACTCGGACTCGGCTTCGCAAACGATCCGGTACAAGCCCGCTTCCAGCCGTACGGGTACGGACAAGCGAAGCTGCTGCAGATCCCGCTGTTCCATGCCGGCTTCCGACTTCTCGTGTCCGGTCCAGACGGTCTCGCCGTCGTCTTCCTTGATAAGACTCACATCAAAATGCCAGGTCTGCGCCGGGGCGGACGTCCGGGACAGTGTCTGCAGCTGGATCGTCAACCGCATCTGCTCGTCCGGCTCGTAGGAGGCATAGTTCGGCTTCAGCCACAGCTCCGTCACGCCTGTTCCCGCGTATTGGGCCAGATCCTTCAGGATGTCCATCCCTTTCGTCTCCCAGAACGATGCCCTCAGCTGCTGGTTGATCAGAATCCAGCGGCCCCCGGCGTAATCGCCCTTATGCTGCTCCAGCATGACGACCGGAGCGGACCGCTCGCGTCGATCACGGTCCACGCCGATCAGCAGCGGCGAGATGACGGCGTCCATCGGACCGCATGCCCCCATCTCGGCCGGAATGTCGCTCGCTTTGGTCGGGTGCAGCGTCAAGCCCCAGGTCGGCTCCATGCCGAACAGCTCCTCTCGCCCCTGCAGGATCGGGTATTCGGCGGAGGCCTTCAGCTCCCGGACGCGCGATACGTCCACCGCCAGCGCATCATGGATATCCATTCGCTGATGATAAGCCAGCTGCTCGCGTTCGGCATGCCAGCTTCCGTTCAGCTCTCGAACCGGCCTGCGGAAAGGCACGCCCCCGGCATGAACCAGACCGCCGCCGGCCGTCAGGTGGGCTTCTATGGCCGCCCAAGCCGCTTTCGGAAAGTACGGTCCGTGCAGATGAACCAGCGCGTCCCAGCCGCCTTTCGTCAGCCGCTCAGCCACGTCCGCGGAACCAGCGACCACCGCCCATTCCCGCAATCCCTCCAATGCCTCTGCAGACGGACGTTCGCCTTCGTAAGGAAAATGCTCGTCGTAAAATACCAGCGTTCTCATCGACTTACTCCTTTCTCATCCGCGGCTGGCCGTCGACGTATACGGATGTTCCGCGCGTTCGGGCCCAGTCGGCGATCCGGGAAGGGTCGCCGGTCCAGAGGCGGTTCACTCCCCATTCATTGGTCTGCGGCCGCTCCTCGCATTCGATGCGGATGACCGGGAACAGCTCCGTCGGACGTTCCCGCGGAAGCCCTTCGATCCACAGTACGTCGCCCTCCTGTCGGAACGACAGCTCCTGTCCCGTTGTCAGCAGCGTTACCCGCGATACCGGCGTCACCAGATCTGCCAGCCTCAGCACCGGCCTCCCATCCCAGAAACGGATGATGAGATACAGCTTGTTGTCTTTCATCGTCTGCCTCCCGTAGGTGATGAACTCCGTGAGGTTCCCGCCGTCGGAGCCGTAGATGGCCTCGCCGTGAACGTCCAGCCACTCCCCGATCTTCAGCGCCCGCTCCACGAAGGCCGGCGGAAGCTGTCCGTCGGGCTGCGGTCCGACGTTAAGCAGCAGATTGCCGCCCACGGTCCCCCCTTTTTCCGCGCACTCGCACAGCATGTCGAGCAAAACGTCGGCCGGACGCCATCGTTCGCCGTTCGTGTACCCCCACAGCCTCCACGTGGTGACCTGGCTGGATTCCCACAGCCGCTTCTGATCCGGGACGATGACATGCTCCGGCGAGCCGAAGTCGCCCAGCACCTCGGAATCGCCCGAGCCGCCGCCGCCGTCCGCATGCAGCTTCTCCTCCTCGGACAGCCCTAGGCGATTGTTGACCAGGATGTCCGGCTGAATCGACTTCATCCGTTCCACCAGCTTGATGCTGTCCAGGTCCTCCGCGGTTCGCGGCCATACCCCGTCAAAAAAGAAATGATCGATGCGCCCGTATTTCGTGACCAGCTCTTCCACTTGGGCATGCAAATACTGCTTCATCGTCTCCCAGCCCTCGGGATCCTTCTCCGGTCCGTCGAAGTAAGCCGGGATCCGCCAATCGATCCAGGAATAATATAAGCCGACCCGAAGCCCCTGGGCTCGGAACGCATCGGTAAATTCGCGCACCAGATCCCGGCCGGGCGCCTGCTTCGCGCTGGAATAATCCGTCGTGGCCGTATCCCACAAGCAATACCCGTCATGATGCCGCGTTGTTAAGCAGGCATATCTCATCCCCGCCTTGCGCGCGGTGTACGCCCAAAGCTCGGCGTCAAAGAACTCCGGATTCCACTCGCAGGCCTTCCGCGCATATTCCGCCTGGTCCAAATGCTCCCGGAACAGAACCTGCTCGCCGCGCCCGTATTGGGCATAAGGCCCGAAATGAATAAACATGCCGTACCGGCTTTCCGTAAACCATTGCCAGCCTTCCCGGATGGCTTGTGTTTGCTTGGTCATGAACTACGTCCTCCTTATTCTGCACGGCTCTTGCCGTGCGGCCAGCCTTAATAAAGACTTTCGCTTCTAACTCTTTGAGCAGTCTCAAGGCTTCTTATGACCTTTACTCTAGCCCGGGAATCCCTGTCTTGAACACTTTACTTTTGAGAGAAAACTTTGATTTTGGCCAATATCGGAGAATTGAAGTCCTAAACGGTAACGTGGATCACTTTCGAATCCCCTTGGAATCTCCTTGAAGTTCGCTCTGTACTCCTCACGGAGCGCTCCATGGCGACGCACGAAAAAAAGCAACCCCTCCCCGGTTATCAAACCGGGTAAAGGATTGCCCTGTTCCAATGTTTCTTAGCCGTTAGCGTGCCTGAACTTACGACTGACCGGCTCTCCACTCATCGAATTGCCGTTTGTATTCATCAACGACCTCATCGAGACCGGCGGACTTCATTGCGGCCAGCATTTTATCGTAGGCGTCCTCGTATTTCACGACCCCGTGCATGACCGGATAAACGCTGGTCTTCAGCTCGGCGATGCAGTTGGCGTACTGCGAAGCAACGTTGGTCGGATCGAAGGTGAAGCCGATCGTGATGCTGTTCACGGCGTCCTCCGATACCGTTGTGCGGCGCTCCAGACGCGCTGGGTCCGTATTCGTCGGATAACGGTTCATTTCAACGTGGCCGAGCAGCCAGTATGGAAGCTCATAAGCCGGGGAACCGTTCTCGTTCTTGGCCAGATAGTCCTTGGTATTCTTGCCTGTATCCTTCCAATGCACATCCTTCACGCCGCTTTGAACGAGATCCATGTTCTCCTGGCTGCTGTATACCCAGTTCAAGAATTGAACGCCGGCCTCCGGGTGCGGAGACGTGGCCGAGATCCCGTTGGAATTGCGGATCGCGTAGGATCTGAATTTCGGCTGGTCGGCCAAATAATAAATATCCAGCTTCGCATCCGGGAACGTCTGAAGAATGGCGTCGCTCAAGCCGACGTCGCCCGGACGGTAGAGATAACGTCCTGCCAGCTCCTCCTGGTTAATAACCTCCGTCGGCGTCGTAAGCAGATCGCTCATGATCAGACCGCGTTTGTAAGCCTCGTTCATGAACTTCACGTCTTTTTTGAACTCCTCGGTTTCGAACCAGGACTTCACGTTCCCCTGCTGGTCGATGTAAATCATGTTGTCGGCCACGGTGAACGGATAGGTGTCGTAGGTCGTATGCAGGAAGTAGGCTGGCTCCTCCAGCATTTTGATATATACGTTCTTGTTGTCCTGCGGCCAGTTCTTCTGCAGCGTCTCGGCTGCATTGAGCAGCTCTTCCGGCGATGTCGGCGGCTTCAGGCCATTTTTCTCGAGCAGATCGGTACGGATCGTGAACATGCCATCGTTATAAGCGGTATCCGCCCAGAAGTTCGGCACGTACGTGATCTTGCCGTTGATTTTCGACGACTCCCAGATCCAGTCCGGCATGGAAGCTTTCAGCTCGGTGCCATACTGATCCAGCAGATCGTCGATCGGAATGATACCGCCGCTGCCCGCAAGCACCGTCGGTCCTTTGGTATCGTGCATGATGGCAATCAGCTCGAATTCCTCGCCCGTCGACATCATGAGGTTGGTCTTCTGATCCCATACGTCCCACGCGATGTACGTCGGTTCGTAGGTAAGGTTCAGACCGTCGGCCTCCAGCTTCTCGTTGATCGCTTGGACCGCCGCATCCAAATCCTGCGGCGCGGAGCCCGGAAGCAAATACCGTACCGGCAGCTTGTCCCCTCCGCCGTTCTCCCCGCTCGCCGATCCATTCTCACTGCCGGCGTCGCCGCCGCCGGAGCAGCCCGCGATCACGGAAACCATGAATATCGCGGCTAACCATAGTGCTAGCGCTTTCCTTTTTTTCATGCATGTGTCCCCCTGTCTTCATTTGGTTTAGTCATGCGGTACGATTCCTATCTTAAGGAGACATTAGGGAAAACGTATACTTCAAAATGATGGTTTTCGCCATTTTAAAACACTGAATCTGCCCGTCACTGCGCCTTTTTCGTCTCGATCGCATGCTGGCTGCGGAACTGGGCCGGCGAGATCTGGTAGTGCTTTTTAAACAGCGTGTAGAAATAGGTCGTATTCAGGATGCCCACCTGCTCGCTGATCGATTGAACCGACTCCTCGGTGCTTGCGAGAAGCTCCCGCGCCTTCTCCAGACGAACGGCATTCAGGTAATCGTTGAACGACAGCTCGCAATGCGCCTTGAACAGCTTGCCGACATAGCTGCGGGACAGCTTCACCTCGCCCGCGACCTGCTCGAGCGACATATCCGGCCTTGCATAATGCTTGCGTACGTACATCTGGATAAAATCCACCACCTCCGCATGCCGAACCGCTCCCGATTCCTCGGACAGGCTGCAGAGCCTAAGGATAAGATCCTTCAGGGCATCCGCGGTTTCCTGCAGCGTCTGAAAGCGGGTAATCCGCCGCGTAAAGTCGAGGAAGAGATCCGCGCTTTCCCGGTTTTTCACCGTATGGACATTGAGCTGCTTGTACAGGCCGCCGATGAACTGGTTGATGAAAAACATGACTTCATGGTAGTTGTAATCGCGAATTTCCTTGATCCACTGATCGATTTCCTTCTCCAATTTATCCCGCTGCTGCAGCTTGATGGCCTCGATGATGCGCTTCTCCCGCTTGTCCGGATACTGCGCCTCGGAATGCTCCGACTCCGCGGTTATGACCGGATCGCCATGGAACATCCTGCCCTTTCCCGCGAAAAAGCGCTGCTGGAAGCAGGACTGCGCGCAATCGAACGATTCGCGCAGCTCCTCGTACGTCTGCGCAGCCGTTCCGATGCCGACGGTGACGGACACGCGGAGCGTGCGGAGCATCTCGCCCTGCAGCTCCTCCAGCATGCCCAATACATGGAGCGGAAGCCGACTCTGCTTCATGGGGAGAATGATTGCAACGGTTCCGTCCCCCACCGTTGCCACGCTGGCTCCCTCCGGCTCCAGCATCTGCTGGGCCGCCTGGGCGACCGCCGCGCAGGTATAGGACTGCAGCTCCTCGTCCTCGCCCCCGGGCGAGCCGTCTAAGCTGTCGAGCAGAAGGACGGCCGCCAAGAAATAGGGGCCCTTGCCTTCGCGGGCCAAACGGCGGAATGCCGTCTCGTCGCCGCCTTTCAGCAGCTGCAGCACATGCGCCTGCCGGGCGACGGAAGCCTCGGACTCCATCGACTTCATTTTCTCCGTCATTTCGGCGTAAGTGTTATCCAATATGGCAAATTCGTTGATTTGCCGACGGTTTTCCTTCATTTTCGGTATGGCGCTCATTTTCTCCAGCAGGTGGCGGATCGGGTTGTACGCATGATGCGTCAGCCAGATCGACAAGAACATGCTGACGACGAAGCAGGCCAATGCGAGAACCAGCGCCGACGTTCGGAGGGCCTGCATGTTGAACAACAGATTTTGATACTGGCTAACGCTGATAAACGTCCAGTTCATATCCTTGGATTTGACGTAGGTAACCAGGCTCTTGCGGCCGTCGATGGAGCGGGTGAAGTAACCGCTTTCCGCGTCCGATTCCAGAATGGACTGGACATAGGACTCCTGCGATATATCCTCCATAAACCGGGACCGATCCGAATGGGTGATGATGGTTCCCTTCTCGTCAATGACGTGCAGCGAATCCACCGCTTCGTTGCGGTAGCCTCCGATCAGATCCTGGATAGTGTCGGTGCTCATGTTGATTACGATCGCGCCCT
The DNA here is from genome assembly GCF_000204455.1 of Paenibacillus sp. HGF5. Classification (NCBI taxonomy): domain Bacteria; kingdom Bacillati; phylum Bacillota; class Bacilli; order Caryophanales; family Paenibacillaceae; genus Paenibacillus; species Paenibacillus sp. HGF5. The sequence continues at coordinate 203,332 of NZ_AEXS01000019.1, forward strand.
TGGAGCTTAGCGGCGAATAATAGCTCGGAAGGAGAACGAAAGTCAGGACGTCTTCGCTCCGCTTCGCCGAAGTGGCGGAAGAGATCTTGCGCGGGAACAGATGAAAATAAGATGTATTCTTGCTGTTGATCTCCTCCAGCAGCGCCTTCTCCTGCTCCTTGGTAATCCCCTTCGTATTCAGGTACGTGTTATTCGAACCGTTATAGATCCCGATCGAATGGATGAACGGATAGGTGGACTGGACCCGGTTAAGGGTGCCGAACACGCCATACTGTTTCACCGGATCGGCTTCTTTGTCCAATAGGGCGTTCACGATCTCCTTGTCGCTGAGCAGAAGGTTGCCCACGTTATACACCTGGTCACGGATGACGCTGGATACGGCGCTGTTCTGCTTCAGCATCGACTCGGATATTTTCCCTACCTCCTTCGCGGTGCTCCAGGAGAACATCATGTACAGGACGACGGTTACGAGGGCAATCATGGCTGCCGTGAGCAAAACAAAGCTGAGAAACATATTTCGATACACTGCATAACGGAATAATCGCTGCCGGATCATATTCTCCCTCCTTTATCATTCGGTCTGTATAGTAAACTGAGATCTTATCATTCATGAATATTACTAACATTATATGTAATATACATGTTAATTTAATGGGGTCGCTTTGCCATCCGATCACTTGGAACGGATTGATATTTTATTCTCATCTTACATTTGCTCAGGGCATACATCAATATGAAAACGCATTCTTTAATTTCCTCCCCAAACTTCCCTTCATAGACTTCATCGGCTAAACCCCTTATAAAACCAAGCTTTTCCGGTGATTATTCAATTCTGGCGACACTATGCGAAATACTCAAATTCGAAGTTTTTGCCGTTTTTTAAAGCAGGCGTTCCCCCTTTCAATCCGCTCAAACTCCATTTTCATAGTTTACTGCACGCGGCAACTCTCTTTACACTCGAAACAGAACTGCTACGCTTGCAGCCCCCATCACTTACGAAAGGACGTGCCTACTCATGAAAAAAAGCCGCTTCGGCTTCCTGCGCGAAATCCGCTCGAACGGATCCGCCTACCTGCTCGTCGTACCGGCTGCCATCTATACGCTGGTCTTCGGTTATTTCACGCTTCCGTACATGCTCATTGCGTTTCAGAAATTCAACTTCAAGACGGGACTCTTCAATTCCGCCTGGGTCGGGTTTGACAATTTCAAGTTCTTCTTCTCGTCACCCCGGGCTTGGGAGGTCACCTTCAACACCTTGAAACTCAATTTTCTATTTATTATCGTTGGCACGCTCGCAGCCATGGCGTTGGCCATACTGTTCAACGAGCTCCGCAGCCGCTGGTTCTCGAGGGTGACCCAATCCACGATTCTGTTCCCGCATTTCTTGTCCTGGGTAATCGTGAGCTACATCATCTACAGCTTGCTGTCGACCGACTACGGTATCCTGAACCGGATCCTGGCGTTCTTCCATATCGACCCCGTCAACTGGTACGCCTCTCCGCAATACTGGACGTGGATTCTTACGACCGCGGCGGTCTGGAAGGACCTCGGGATGAACCTCGTCATCTATCTGGCGGCTATCACGGGAATTGACGACAGTTATTACGAAGCCGGCCGGATCGACGGCGCTACCCGTTGGCAGCTCATCCGCCACATCACCATTCCGCTCATGCTGCCGACCATATCCATCTTAACCCTGCTGGCTCTGGGCAAAATCATGTACGGCAGCTTCGACATGATCTATGCCATCGTCAAGGACAACGGGCTGCTGTATCCGACGGTTGACGTCATCGATACGTATGTATTCCGTTCCCTCCGCACCATCGGGAATCCGGCACAGGCCATGGCCGTCGGACTGTATCAATCCGTGGTCGGCTTTATTCTCGTATGGGGCAGCAACAAAATCGTGAAGAAGGTGAATCCGGACCATGCCTTGTTCTAAAGCAAGCCGGAATCATTCGGAAGGGAGCGAAATCTAGATGACGTCCAGACCTAAATTTTTCGACGCCGTGAATGCCGCGCTGATCGGCATCATCTCCATTCTCTGCATCCTGCCGATGCTGCTTGTGCTCATGGTGTCCTTTACCGACGAAGCCAGCATTAAGCAATTCGGCTACCAGCTGTTCCCGAGCGAGCTGTCGCTGGATGCCTACAAGCTGCTCCTGTTCGGCAGCACGCCGCTGTACCGGAGTTACATGATCTCGATCATCGTGACGGTCGTCGGCACGATCCTTGCGGTCACCATCACGTCCATGGCCGGATATACGCTGGCCGCCAAGCATATCCGTTACCGCAACGGGCTCGGATTGTTCTTTTTCATTACGATGGTTTTTAACACGGGCCTGGTGCCTTGGTATCTGATCAACCTGAATCTCGGCATGAACAACACCATCTGGGCCCTGATCATACCGTCCTTGGTGTTCAACCCGTTCAACCTGTTTCTTGTACGCAACTACATGTCCCAAATTCCGCCTTCCCTGACGGAGGCGGCCAAGATCGACGGCGCGAGCGACTTCTATATCGCGTTCCGGATCTACTTCCCGCTCTGCATGCCCGTCCTGGCCACGATTACGCTGTTCTACGGCATTGCCTACTGGAACAACTGGTTCAATGCCATCATGCTGGTGGACAACGAGAAGTTGTATCCCCTTCAATACCTGCTGTTTAAGCTGAACTCCGAGATCAGCATGATCCAACAGATGCAGAGCAGCGGAGCCATCCTCGGCAGCCAGACGCTGCCGCAAGAATCGGTGAAGATGGCCACCGCCATTCTGACGATCGGGCCGGTGGTGCTGTTCTATCCGTTCCTGCAGCGGTATTTCATAAAAGGGCTGCTGATTGGCTCTTTGAAGGAGTAAAGGTTTTATCTACATGCCATGATCTCAGGGCATAAGCAGGTAACCAGGTTTTACTGAAATCAAAGAGGCTAACCGCTCTCACGGTTAGCCTCTTTTTTATATGCTGGATGTCTTTATGGATGCAACCTCTGCCGCTTCGAATGGAACATCGTCAATGGAGTTCGTAAGCGTAACCCTGATGTTATGCATCGGGTCAGTAACGGTAATCCGGTTTTTTAAAAGAACAGGATGAATGCTAAAACGCCCGGCTTTTGACTTCTCCTTGATAAGCCAATGCATCCTGGGCCCTTAACCGCTGAACCTCGCTCAGCTCCGACAACTCGGCCCATTTATATTCCGAATGCTCGGAGCTGAGCACAATTTCCTCGTGAAGCGGGATCGAACAGCGGAATATGCCGACCTGCGCGTTGATATGACTGTGATAATAAAATCCGGTCAAGACCGCATCTTGCAGGGTAAGGCCCAGTTCTTCGCGGCATTCGCGAAAAATCGCTTCATGGATCGTTTCGCCGGAATCCACCCCGCCCCCGGGCAAACTCCATCCCTTATTCCCATAGGTCCGTTTTAATAAGAGCAGCTTGCCGTCAGCGTTCAATATGATGGCATGCACACCAAATCTGTACGTGTCATGAAACCCCACGTTCATCCTCCCATCCCGTCAATAAAATGCTACCTCAAACGATCCTTCATTTCCTCCAGCACAATTCCCCACCATGAAGAGGAACGAACGGCATTAGGATCCATGTCTTTCAGCTCCCGCTTCATTTGTTCGAAGGCTGACTTCCACTCGCGCTCAGCCTGTAAAGCGTCCAGACGGGTTCCCGGCTTGATCTCCCCTCTTCTGAACTTCTCAAGTTTCTCGCGAAATTGTTCTGCCGTCAAAATCGTGGGAGGTGGATCGGGCTGCAAGCGCTCCGTTTGCTGCTTGAATCGAAGCACACGGTCCATAAAGGCGAGCAGGCTGTCGATGGAGGCGTTTATGTAGGTCGGTTTCTTTGTACCGCCCTCCGTTACTGCCCACACTCCCCCTGTATCCTTGTGGATCGCGACATGCAGCCCTTCGCTCCAGATCTCCCTTCCGATCGCGATATAGGCTCCGTGAATATCCTGTAGCGGTAACGCTTCATGAAACAGAAGACCCAGCGGTGGCTCCAGCGGATCAAAGACCGGCATTCCCCGATGCACAAGCGTTTCCACCGTCTTATCGGGCATTCCCAGACCGTCCAAGCTTCCCCTCATATAAGACAGCACTCCGTGATCATACAGCGTATGATATTGCGGCTCCATTCGAACCCTCCCTTAAACCCCTAAACCGGTACGTATTCTGTAACCTATGATGATGCAGCGCGGTCTACAGATACTCGCCGAAATAAAACTGCAGCGCTTCAGTGGAATATCCGTCGCTTCCCTGCCACTCCGACATCGAGAAGAAATCGTCGTCCCTTCTCGGACGCGTGCGGGGCGTATCCTTCGGAACCAGCACGCCGGCATATCCCCAAACTTCCATCAGCACGTCTCGTTCATGCTTGCTTGAAGGCAGAACATCCTTCAAGCGCTTCTCAAGATGACGCGGGCTATCTGTTTCGCCGCATCCGTCGACGGCTGTCATCAGCTTCCTCAGAATGGCGATATCCTCCTCGTTCACCGTCAGGTCCTCCTCATGGCTCAACAGCTCCAGATCGAGCCAACAGTAGAGCAGCTGATTCAAACGGATGCCTCCCCATTTGACCCGTTCGAAATTCAGCACGTTCAGGTCGGCATTCACGTAATCCCGGTCGGACTGGAGCCCGGCATGGTTACAGTCTCCGCAGCTGCTGTAATTCGGCATGGCCGAGCGTCGTTCTTCGTACTGATGAAGAGGCAGGCGCGAAGTAAGCGCCCAACTGGAAAGCGCGCTTCGCAGATGCACTTGTCTCGTGGACAGACTGTGCAGAAATGCGGCAGCAACCCTTTCTTTAGTAACCGTCTTATGTAAGCTATGAAGCCGCTGGATCAGCTCATCATGCCCGATGGTGATGGGGTCGAACATCAGCCTCATGCTCTTCGCGTAATCAAAGTCCTCCCCAACGAACGGCAAAGGACTGCTTTTCCAGCCGCTGGATGACCAGAACATTTGAAGTAAAACCTTTTTCGCCTTTTTGTCCACAGCTTCCCACTTCCCATTTTTTTCTTGTCCCTATCATAACAAAATCTCCCTATAAAGCGAAGACGATCGAAATCTGACTGAGTTGGATTGAAGCCGCGAAACTATGAAAACTACGAGTTATGTCATGTAATGAATAATGATGATGAATTTATTCTTAATATTTCTCCGAATAATCATTATAATGATATAATGTTTCAAATAACCCTATCCTTGTTGATGAAATCGGATTTTTGCATGACATGAAAAGAATGCAATGGAGGATGCACCCAAAATGACCATTCACAACCTCAAATCATTCATCGTATCCACTTTCACATTCCGAGTAAATTGGAATCACTTTAAGTCGAAGCTGCTCTTAAGATACGTTCTGTCTTATATTCTGATCTTCCTGATTCCCCTGACGGGAGTAACGATGTTTGTTTATGATAGCGCTGTCAGCGGGCTTCGTACCGAGATTGAACAATCCAACATCAATCAATTGAACCAGGTGAAAATGACCATCGACTCCCGTATCGCGGAGCTTCGGGAGCTTTCCGGCCGAATCGCTTACGACAGACGCTTAACCCCTTATATGGTCCGTGATGATTATTACAGAGTGGAAGCCATACAAGCTTTGGCCAACTATAAGGCAAACAGCAGCATCATTGAAGACATCTTCTTATACTATCATAACGACCCGATTATCTACTCTTACCGTGGCCTGACGAATGTTAACGTTGCGTTCGATTCCTTCTATCGTTATGAGAACTGGAGTCTGGAAGATGTCACCCTTGCGCTGAACGAAACGAATCAGATGGTAATACGACCGGCCGAGAATGTTACGATCAACAGCTCCAGGCAGGAGACGATGCTGACCATCATCGTACCGATCAAGCCCAATGCCCCCTATCCGTACGGGAGCGTTGTATATATGGTAAAAGAGTCCAATCTTACCGGGGTCATGGATTCCATTCTTAGCGATTTCACCGGGAGCAGCTACATTCTCAATCAAGATGATGAAGTGCTTACTGCGAGCAATCACGGTGTAACCCTGTCTCAAGAGCATCTCGGGACATTGGCTGCGCTCGATGCCGGCATACACAATCTCTCCCTGAATAATGACAAGTATTCCGTCGTATCCGTCAAATCCGGGGAGAATGGATGGAACTACATGACCATCATGCCAAGCTACCAGTTCTTCAGCCGGGTCGCTCATGTACAGACGCTCATACTGCTGGTGTTTGGCATCGCCGTCATAACCGGAGTGCTTGCCGCTTTTGTGCTGGCTAGACGCCAATATCACCCGATTAAGGATTTGATGGAATTCGCCAAGCTCAGAGTTAGCGATACCCCAGAGCCCAAAACGCGCAATGAATGGGAATGGATTCGTCAGACCCTTCACGATTACAGCACCCGGATCGATATGCAGGAGCCCTTCGTGCGCAACCAATGCATGCTGCTTCTGCTGAAGCACGGCAAGCCGGATGATCCCGAAATCGAGCGAATGATCGCCGGAGCCGGATTGGAATCTCCCCAAGAACAAGTCATTTATTTCTGTGTGATTCTGTCCTGGGAAGAAAACGATGCGGCCGAGGAAGTCGTCCAGAAGGATCGTCAGCAGGTGCATGAAATTCTCAGCCATGTTGAACCTTCAGGACTTCAAGCGAATATCTATGGCGTTGAATTCTCAGCCGATAATCAATTTGCGCTGATCGTATCGCTTCCTGACCCTGGCCAAGATTCGCTGAAGCTCCGGATGGAGCAGATCATTCGCGCGGTCCAGGGATTGATCTCCGAGAACACTCGGCTCGATCCGAGCATGGGCGTAGGTACGCCCTACCGGGATTTGGGGCAGCTGAACCAATCCTTCATCGAAGCCGCAACCGCACTCGAGCACCGAATGGTCGGCAGCAGCCGAATCACCTATTTCGACCAGTTGGCTGAGCAGAATCATCCTGTCGCCAAAGGTGTATGGCTTCCAAGAAAGTCGCTGCTCAAGCTGGAGCAAAGCCTAAAGCAAGGCAACGAGTCGGTGGCTGTGCAGATGATCGCCGAGATGATGGAGACCATCCGGAGCGAACCGCTGCAAATTCATCTGCTGCGCTGCATTTGCTTCGATCTGCTGAACGCGCTGCTTCGGTCCGCCTCTGAGGTTGGAATGAACGAAGCATTCAGCAGCATCTCGGACTATACGTCGTTTGAGACGCTGGAGGAATTTGAGGACAAGCTGTTGTCGCTCACGACAGAGATTTGCGAGAAGGTTGAGCGTAACCATGAGCGGGCAGCACCTAAACTGATCGATGATATCGTACATTATGTAAATCAGCAGTTTGCCGACTATACGCTCAGCCTGGAGCATGTTGCCCTTAAATTTTCCGTCTCTACCTCTTACTTAAGCCGCAGCTTCAAAGAGAAGACCGGGATCAGTTTCTCGCAGTATATCTGGAAGAGGCGTACGGAGGAAGTCATTCGGCTGCTTGTGACGACAAGCGCTCCCCTGAAGGAAATCATCGAGCAGGTGGGCTACCTGGATGCACCCAATTTCATCCGCAAATTCAAGAAAGAAACCGGGCTTACGCCCGGTCAGTACCGCAAACAACATCGCTCGAATAGGCTGGATATATAATAGAAGGGCCCTTAGGAGAACTTGTCTCGAAAGGGCCCCGATGCTTTTACCTCACTCACTGCGGTTCGTTCAAGATATGCTCTACCAGCTCATCGACCGGCACGGTAGCCAGTGCAATTGCAGTGTCGGTCACACCATAATAGATATAGAGCAGACCGTCTTTGACCACGTTTCCTGTCGGGAACACCACATTCGGAATTTGATAACCGAATTTCTCATAATAGGTTTCCGGTTCCATAATGTAATTTTTCGTTCTTGCTATGACCTTCTCAGGGTTGTTCAGGTCAAGAAGCATCGCCCCAACACGGTAAACGACCTGATCATCAACGCCGTGGTAAAGGACCAGCCAGCCTTTATCGGTTCGCACAGGCGGCGTGGCTCCGCCGATTTTCCTGGATTCCCATGCCGGATTCTCGGCTTTGGCCAGAAGCTTCGGCTCTTCCCAATGAACCAGATCCTCGGAGTACGTAATCCATATCGCCGCGCTGTCGGTTCCGTAAGCTGCACCCACGTATTCCTCCGGACGGCGCAGCAATGCATACTTTCCGTTAATCTTCTCAGGAAACAAAATGTTGTCGCGGTCATTGATATCGAGCGGTGTCGTATCGGCAACGAATTCCCAGTCGATCAGATTGTCCGACTTTAGAATCGAAGAGCGAGTGAGCCAGTGGCCCTCCTCCTCCCCCCAGCCGTCCGGATATTTGGGAATCGACCGCTCCGGTATCCCCGCTCCTGTCGGATAGTAACTCATGGCGCATGGCCTAAGGGCATAGTTTAGATAGTACGTGCCGTCAATTTTGACAATCCGCGGGTCCTGGACGCTTCCATATGGAAAGCCCAGCATGTCAGGCGTCACGATCGGCTCGTCCTTCACGTGCGTAAAATTCACCCCGTCTTCACTCTCCAGCAGTCCCAAAACATTCTTGCAGGGCGTTAGCGAGCCTGCGGTACGCTCAATCATGTAAAACTTGCCGTTGTCTATAATAACCGCAGGATTGAATACGGTGACTTTACGCCATTCGTACGTTCCCGGAACGACGATCGGATTGTTCGGATGTCTCGTAATTTTCATAGGCTATGCCTCCACATTTGTATGATATTCAGGAGATTTATCAGGCCCTCTATCATTTTATGTTTAGCTCGACTTCCAGCGGTCATATGCGCCTTGATAGATTTCGACGACCCGGTCGGCACCCATTTTCTTCATCGTGTTCAGGTAGTTATCCCAATTGGACAATGGTTCTGCTCCGGTCACGAACTTCGCCTCCATCTGTTGTACATATGTGCTCAAATCCGAGTTCAGGCTGTTAATCTCGGTTTGCTCTTCAACGGTAAGGAACAAGGCAGGGAACGGAGGTCTGGCTCCGCGATCCAGCAGCTTTTCCTTCGTCTCCTTTTCAACCCACTGGTCAAAGTCGGTCTTCAATCCTTTATTGATATCGTCCGTGTTGATGGTAGGAGCCGGAATGCCGTAGTTTGGCGTCAAAGTCGCACGGTAGTCCTCCATTTCCATGCCGTCCGGCACAGACAAATAGCGTTTCACGCGATTAGCTTCATCCGTATACTCCCACAGCATGCCTTCCGGTCCTTTGTTGAAAAAAAGCGACCCTTCATAAGAGTAAAGGTAGTCCACCCAACGCATCGATGCTTCAGGGGCAGGATTGGTCACTGAGATGGCAAAAGCCCCTGTCGTAATCCCTCTGTTCTTGGCGATGGCCGGCTTGTCTACCAAATCGCTTTTCACCGGAGCGAACATCGGATCCTTGGTGGACGGCTCTCCCCCTTTGGTCATGTAGGCATGCCAGTCGGAGAACAGGGCCACCTGATTGTTCTGTGCCTTGGCCTTTTTCTGTTCTGCGGTTTGCGAATAGCTTTCGTGGTCGAGCAGATCCTCTTTCCATAGACGGTTCATATAGACCAGATACTCTCTGAAGCCCTCTTCTATCGGGGTATAATGAACAACATCCTCATCGTCTACATAAATTTCGTCTTCATAGACGCCGAAAGCGCCAAGAAGCCAAGTACGAATATCCCGAGCATTGGTCGTCGCCGTCGATACGGAAGAGATCGGGATTTCATCGGCGACTCCATTGCCGTTCGGATCCTCTTCTTTTACCCGCTTCAGGAAGGTATAGAGCTCCTCGGTCGTCTCCGGAAGCTTGTCGATATTCAGGGCCTCCAGGAAATCACCGTTGTACCACATCGGGTTCCGATACCAGTGCTGGCTTAAATCGACCGCAGGCAAGGAGTAGATATGTCCATCCGGAGCCGTAATGGATTTACGGATCTCCGGAATTTCATCCATCAGCGCCTTGAAGTTCGGAGCATATTCCTCGATGAGCTCCTCCAGCGGAATCAGAATACCCTGCTCGCCATAGTTCATCTGTTCGGCCGCCGTCAAACCTGCAGCATAGAAAACATCCGGGTAATCGCCGCTGGCAAATACGAGGTTCTTCTTCGTATCAAAGCTATCCTTCGGTGCATTCAAGTATCGGAATGAAATGCCCGTCTTTTCCTCCATCTGCTGCAGCACGACCATATCCTTCCAATTCTGAACGCCGACATCAGGTGCCATCATGGTCAGCGTAATCGGTTCATTCATAATCGGGAAGCCTTCCTTATTCACGGCGGCTGCTTCCGTTGACTTTGTTCCGGCAGATTTCGTATCGCCGGCCGAACCGCATCCGGCGAGCAGGGACAGGGCTGTCAGCCCCGTCAACACCAGCTTCCAAGGTTTGCTTGTCATCTTCATCCATGTTTCCTCCCTTTGCATATTCAAGCTCATATCTTATAAAACGCTTTCATTATCCTTTTACAGAGCCGATCATGACCCCTTGGACAAAGTATCGCTGTAAAAAAGGATAGAGAGCCACAATCGGCAGCGTAGATACAACGATAACCCCGTATTTAATCAATGATGCCGTTTCGGCTTTGGAATTCATGGCCCTGGCAGCATCCCCGCTGATCCCGGCGCCGGTCGTCTCCGCCGTCATTTCCTGAAGAACCAGAATCTGCCGCAGCACCATCTGCAGAGGATACTTGCTCTCATCGTTGAGATAGATCAGAGCCGGAAAATAGCTGTTCCAGTGACTGACCCCGTAAAATAATGCCATGACTGCAATAATCGGCGCGGACAGCGGCAGAATAATGCGGACGAACAGCTTCAGGTTGGTACAGCCGTCCATATATGCCGCTTCCTGCAGTTCCTTGGGAATCGTCGTCTGGAAGAACGTCCGGGCAACGATGATATTCCATACCGATGCGGCTACGGGAAGAATGAGCGCCCCCATCGTGTTGATCAGTCCCAAATTCCGGACGACGAGATATGTTGGCACAAGACCTCCGGTAAAAAACATCGTGAACAGAATAAATCCCAAGAACAGTTGACGACCAACCAAATCCGACCTGCTGAGCGCATAGGCTGCAGGCAGTGTCACGGCCAGGTTCAACAGCGTTCCTATCCCAGTATAAACGATCGTGTTCAGGTATCCGTTCCAAATCTTCGGGTTTTCGAAGACCAGCTGGTATCCGGCCCAGGTAATCTCCTTGGGAAACAGCCACATCGCACCGGAATTCACCTGCTGCGGGCTGCTGATCGATGCGCTGAGAATATATACGAGCGGATACAGAACAACAATTAGAGCGATGCATAAATAGATATAAACGCTGCCGAGAAAAATCTTGTCCCACTTCGATTCCTTCATCGCGGTAACCAATGCACTTCCCTCCTTTCTACCATAGGCTGTTCTCGCTGGTGCGTCTGGCAATCCGGTTGACCGTTACCAATAGAATGACGTTGATCACGGAGTTGAACAGGCCAACGGCTGTCGAGAAGCTGTACTGCGCGTCGACCAGACCGGTCCGGTAAACATAAGTTGAAATGACATCGGAAGATTCCATATTCAGCGAGTTCTGCAGCAGCAGTATTTTTTCAAAGCCAATCGTAAGAATGTTGCCCATGTTCAAAATCAACAAAATGGTGATCGTTGGGAGTATGGCCGGGAGGTTGATGTGCAGCAATCGTTTGAAACGACTGGCGCCATCCACAATCGCGGCTTCATGCTGCTGGGGATCGACCCCGGACAGCGCGGCCAGATAGATAATGGTCCCCCATCCGGTGCTTTGCCAGACCCCGGACAGAACGTACACGGTCTTGAACCACGCCGGATCCGACAGAAAGTTCGGCGCATCGATGCCCATCCATTTGATCAATTGGATCAGGATGCCTGTGGACGGCGATAAGAAGGTAATAATCATACCCGCCATGACAACAACGGATATAAAATGAGGCGCATACGTAACGGTCTGGACGATTTTTTTGAAGGGACCCGTCCTGATTTCGTTGAAAGCGAGCGCCAGGATGATCGGCAGCGGAAACCCGATGATCAGCTCGTAGAAGCTGAGGCTGAACGTATTCCAGAGCAGATCCCAGAAATAGTAGGAATTGAAGAAACGCTCGAAATGATCGAAGCCCACCCATGGGCTGTCCATGATTCCTTTGCTGGGGATAAAGTTCTTAAAGGCAATCTGGATGCCGTACATCGGCGCATAGTGAAATACAAGGAAATACAGTAAGGCCGGCACCAAGAACAGATAGAGCTCCCAGTTCACCCTGATTCGTTTACCAAGAGACGTTTGGTTTACACCTGGATTAGGCGGCTTCGTTTCGCGTTGGATGGAACGTCTTCCGGATATCACAGCAAACAGTCTTCTTCCCTTCATGTTTCCCCTCCTTTCTTACATCTCGATTCATGTCAGGTTATCTGGTTCACTCACGTACATCACGTTTCAGTGATAAACAGGTAACGCTTACATTCCAAAGTGTAGAGAAGACAGCATGACATCGTAAATGTGTAAGATGTGCATTGTCATCCGTCAGTCCGGCGAAATCCCGCTGCTGTCCTTTATTTTTCATCCGAATCTCCGCGATTTTTGCTCTTATATGATGCGGAGTATGTGTAACATATGAACCTGTTATTAGGATTCATATGTTACATATTGTGCTCCATCAAGCGTTGTGTGAACATGGCCTACGAACACCGAATATGCGTTAACTCGTACGAGACAAGAACGGACAGAATTAAGATAGCAAGCAGGAGGAGAATGGAGTTGCCAGCAAAACTCTAGTTCTGCTATGCAGTAGTTTGCTTTGAGCTCGTCAACCAGGGTGAGCTTTGGGGCAAGAACTTGAGCTTTGAGCAATCCAAATAAAAAAACCACCAACTTTAATTGATGGTTTTTATACTGGATACTGTTTCGCTGTGTGGCGTCATAATTTTTGAGAGAAAGCACTGTAAAAACACTAATATATCAAGAGGCGTTTTCATAATTATTGAGAAGGACTATTAAGAAAACAAGAATAATCGTATTAAAATTCATAATTGATGAGAATATCAGCAATCGAGGAACTGAATAAATATACAAATTAATGTATTTAGTGTATACAATTAGTCTCCAATACGATTAATGCACAAAAAAAGACCTCGATAACTGATCGAGGTCTGACACTTAGCTTGTTTTACACTACTTTTTGAATCCTACTATATCTAGCGACTTCTGATGAAAACTCAGGAATTTCGTTACCTGCACAAACAAATTTCACACTAAATTTCTCTGAAAGGAATCTTAAAAATTCAAAAACCTCAAAACTGTGTCTGCTAAATTTAATTTGCTGAATGTCATCAATTATCAGAAGAGAAATGTCCTTATTACTTAGGACAATCTCTAAATATTCATATAATTGTGAAGTCGTTCTATTAACATTAGGAACTCCTAATGTCTGAAGTATACATTTTAATATGGATTAGGAGATTTTAACTCTAAGGACGGTAGATCCATATATAAAGCTCTTGTATTATCTTCACAGTATTTTTTCAAAAAGGTATTCCCCGTTTCCGTTCCAGAAGCAGCTATAACAAAGGTGATTGAAGTCTTGATTTGTATGCTCATTTAAACTCCCCCATAAAATATCAAATTTTGAAATAAATTTATGTATTTTAGTAAGAATTTGTAATTATAATCGTTATATTATTGTACACCGCATTAAAGTAGCTGTAAGGGACACTTAAAAAACTTAAAAAGGAGGGGGAAGTTAGTATTAAAGTAATTTTATGTATACTAATATAACGCTTACAAGGAGTGAGTAGTTTGACTTTAACTAGTAAAAAATTCGTAACATGTTTAGCAGTAGTGGCACTTTCGTTCTCTGCTTTTTCTACAAGTGCATTTGCCGCAACAAAAACTTGGACCAATAATACATTGACAAATTGGGACAAACCTATTTCCGGAACTTTTACAGCTGAAAAAATTTCATCCACTCTAGCATATAACGAGTTGGATTTTTGGTGGTCTGCTAGCCAAGTTGACTATATGTCATGGGTGGCAAATTACCCTACCTTTGATTTTAGGGATAATGGAAAGAGCGCTCTTGATTCTGGTGGCGGTGCCTCAAGTAACTTACCTGATCCTAAGTTCGATTTCGAGGATGATAATTCAGATGGAAAAGTTGATGAAATTGAGGTTGTAGCAGTCGGGAAAGCTGAAATTCAAGATTTGGTCGATTATAATTTTTATGCTTCATGGTCAAAGTCTGGTTCCAGTAACCCTTACATGATTGCTTATTCGTCTATGAGTGGCTCTCCATTATTTCCAGGTGGAGATTTCAATACTATTCCAAACTCTACAGATTCATTGGCAGGTCATTACTGGAATGATTTATCGACAATGTCAACTTTGATGTTAGATCAGTCTTACATACCAACCTGGGACGAAAAAATGGAAATATTGAATCAAATTGAGCTTCAGAGTAATGACTCCGAGGGACAGGTTGTGAGCCCTTCCTATAAAGGTCTGAAGACTGCAGATGACATTGCTTCATATATAAGTCTGGCCGATAGTGTCTTATCATCCGCTGTAGATCAAGAATACAAGTATAAAATTACTTTTAACAAACCTTTAACTCTTGAAGAAGTCACTACTATGAATGAGCAGAACCAACTTAGTTCTTCTGTATTTTATGCTCGTGCATTTAATGAAAAAGGGGATAGAGTTACAATTGCACTTAATGGTCTTAATGAAGATGTTCTAAAACAAATAGTAGAAAATCAAAATCTTGATTTCAAAGGCTTTATCGAAATCGAAGGTCAAGCAAGTAGTGATGATTTAAAAAAAGCTAGAGATTCAGAAGCTAATATTTTCTCCGTTGAAATCGGGACAGAAGGAATTCAGCCGAATGGCCTTTACTGGAAACTGGAGAATACAAGAAATTAAGAGCAATACCAATCTTATAAAAGTTACGAAATTAACAAGGCGATCGCTCTGTGAGAGTGATCGCCTTGTTAATTATTTTTCTAGATCAGTTACTTTGTTAATTACGGAAGGGAGAATGATTATAGAGCATCTCGATAAATATAAAGGTTTTTGTTACTTAGGAAGTGACGTTTGTTTTACCAAAAGCAAGCATTGTAGCTATGCCTCCCCAGAAAGCAAGAACTAACAATATTAAATGTAAAAAAAGCCCCAGTAAACTTGTCGACGAGAAATCTGCACTTCCCACATAAAACCACAAAAATAGTGGAGGTAATTGCGCTAAAATTAGTAATAACATGGAAAAAAGCGTGATTCCTAAAATAAAGCGTTTATAACGTTGGCTTTGTGATAAATTATATAAGAAAGAACCGGCAAATAATCCGAAACCACCAAAAACAGCAAATAATGCCCACTTTTCTGTAGCCATCGTGGCTTGAGTTATTTCTGGACCGAGAGATATCGGTAATCCTAAATTTAGAAAATAAGGTAGGTACAAAAAACCAGTAAAAACTGATAATAAAGAAACTAATCTGATGATGAATGGGAAGTTTCTAAATCTTGTAACAGTCATAATCTTAATGCCCCTTTCATGTTATAGATTACATTGTCTTTATAAATTATATATTATTATATACATTTTAATCCTTTATATCCAATTTTATTTATTTCCTGCATTGAGTTTAGATGGATCTGTCATGGGAAGGGACTTATGGCTATTCATTTTGGGAATTAACATCTACAACTATCAAAAGCGTTTCAACCTCCACATCTTGCTACAGCAATAACTTAAGACTAAGCAATGTAATAATTTCTGTGAAGTGAGTTCAGGTACATCAATGAGACTAATCCAAACTATGAATTAGGAGGAACAGAAATGAAAAAAGCCAAAACATTAATAACGATATTACTATGTTGCACAATCATTGGTTGCAATCAATCCAAGGTAGAGAAAGGTGACTTTATTTTTGATAAGGTAATTAACGATGATAACACACCTATGATTGCGGTCGTACGAAATATATCTAAAAATGACGCAGCCAATAATGAGTTGTCCGACTATTTAAATAATGATAATCCAGACGATGTTATTTATTACCACATAACAGATATTAAATTATACGAGGATCTAGAAATTGGTGAGAGAGTTACGGTAACAGCTCCAACTACTTTGCTTACGAGCCCGCCTCAAGCTATAGCGATAGAAGTTAAAAGATATGAAGATAAAAATTAAAAACCGAAATGTTAAAAAAACGGATCCTCTGATAGTAAGTGAATTTACAGTAAATGCTAACAACAAAAAAAATTTCAATAAATGGTTAACCTATCACGAGGTTTATGCGTTCTATAAATAGAGCCAAAAATTTATTGAAGGGATTGAGGTTGTGAAGAGAAAATTGTCATCATTTATAATAATTGTCTCATCGTTCTTTTTGATAACAGGAACGGCTTTTTCTGAAACCAAACAAGTATCTGTCTCAAGTAATCTGGAAAGCAATGAAAGAGGGGAAATTAAAGTAGACCTTGGCCCCGCGCCTCCAAACGCCATTAAGTCAGTTATTCCTTTTGAAGAAAGTAATCCTGAGAAAACTAAACGGGATGAGGATCATGGAGAAATCTCTATCTATTTGCAAACAAATTATAGTGATATTTATGGGGGAACCTATACCTCTATTGAAGGCCAAAAATATTTTCTATTAACCGAAGTAACCCCTGAAATAGAGTTGGAAATTCGGAAATTAAGTGATTTTCCGGATACTTTTGAGATTAAACAAGTACAATATTCAGAAAAGCAACTGGAAGCTGTGAAAAACAGTCTGTCCCAATCGGCTAAAGCCTTTGATTTGCAAGGCGTTGGACTAGATATTGAAAACAATCGTGTTTTAGCCATTACTACTACTCAACCTAATAAAGCAAATGAAGCAGCTATTTTAAAAGAGGGGAATTCTGATATTATCCACTGGAAAGTAAACGAAGAGAAAGCGGTTTACGAACCGTTAGCCTATAATATGTATCCCGGAGAACAAATTGATATGCAATCAACAGCAAGCACGAATTTTTGTTCATTATCCTTTAACGGCAGAGCAAATTTAAAGGACGTTGGGGTAACGGCGGGACATTGTGGAAACCGGACTTGGTATGACGTATCTGATGGATCATCCTCCATTGGTAAAATGAGTAACGCTGTTTTCTCAGATAATTCATTGTTTGATGCCGGGTTCATCGAGTATGTTAGCGGGGTTAATCCAAGCTATTATTTGAACGGTAATACGATGACAATTGGTACTACGGATTATTCTGGTATTCATCGGGAGGTAGGGGATTATGTTTACATTCATGCTGTTTCAGGAGTAGGGAATAGCTACGGATCCTTAAGGATTACGATTACTAACTATGACTTAATCGGTGGACCCACGGACATGGTTCTTACACAAAATAATAGCTCACTTCTTCCTGGTGATAGTGGGGCTTTGGTTTACTCACTGGCACATAACGGGACTAAGAACTATGCAAGAATCGAAGGAGTTTTCGGTGGAAGATACCAAGAAACACCGACAAGCACTAAGTACCTTACATTCTCCAAATATAGTCGAGTATTTGATGGTTTAGGTATGTCTGGGGTCTATACGGATCCGTCTTACTAAATTCATAATCCAGCAAGGAAAGAGATTTAACCGTGGGGGACTTTTTATCAGTCTTCCCCACGGCTGTAAATTAAAAATAAGAACTAGATACCAAACAAATTCCATCCTATCTTCTCCCTCTGTCTAAATAATATCTCATCTCAATATCGAACGCGTTCTCGATAAATATAATCGACCTAAAACCCTAGGTTTTCATGACACAATTTTGACTACATAAAAATCATGACCACCCGTCCAATGAACTGCACCCCAATTGTTAGACACCATCTAACATTGGAGGTGCAGTTTTTTCTATGGCTAATTTTAGTCCGGACGAAAAATTACAAGCGGTTATACGTTATCAAAATGGATCAGAAAGCATGAAATCGATTGCGAAATCAATAGGACTTCATCATACTGTCCTATTACATTGGATTAGACAATATGAGCACCATGGTGAAGAGGTCTTTAAAAAGCGCTATACACCGTATTCCGTACAGGATAAACTAGACGTACTTAATCATATGAAAGAACACGGGACGTCTATTAGAGAGACAGCTGCAGTATTTAATATTGCCAGTCATAGTACCATTCTAAGCTGGCAAAGAAGCTTAGAATTACACGGAATAGACGCCCTACAACCAAAGAAAAAGGGGCGTTCATCCATGAAAAAGGATCCAAAACAACTGAATGATCAAAAGCCTGTAGAGGGGTCTGTAGAGGCTTTACAAAAAGAGATAGAACTTTTGCGTATGGAGAATGCTTATTTAAAAAAGTTGAACACCTTAGTTCAAAACAAGGAAAAATCACCAAACAAGACAAAGCGCAAGTAGTCTATGAACTAAGGAACGAATTTTCGGTGAAAGCACTTCTGCAGCTCGCAGATATCCCTCGTAGCACGTATTACTACTGGGTGAATACATTCGGTATGCCGGACAAAGATTCTGAGTTAAAGGACGTTATTCAAGCGATTTACGAGGAACATCAGGGGCGTTACGGTTATCGCCGTATTCGAGATGAGTTAGTGAACCGCGGTCACCATGTAAATCATAAGAAGGTGCAGCGTTTGATGAACGTGTTGGAGTTGCTGATTCGGAGTTAAGAATGTAAAATCCCGACTCATTTTAATTTTATCCCCGTAAGCTTTCAGCACCCACATGCAGAAGTTATGAAAAGTGCCGATTCTAACTCGTTTTTGATTTACCCCAAAGGAAGCAACTCTCGAGCTCATTTCATTAGCTGCCTTATTAGTGAAGGTGATTGCAAGTACTCGTTTCGCCTCAGGCAACCTGCCTGATTCAAGCATGTAGGCGATTCGACTTGTAATCACACGCGTTTTGCCCGTACCAGGACCAGCGAACACCATAGAGTTTCGATCAAAAAAACGAACTGCCTCTAATTGTTGGGGGTTAAGACCTTCAAGACATTTCATCGTTGGTATCCACATCCGATTCATTAGTATTGTAGCCCGCCAATGAAATCACAAGATCAAGTGTGTTTTCGAGGAATTCTCTGGGGAAATACTCCGAGAATCGTTCCCCGATCAGTCTGCCTGTTGTCCGCCCTTTTATCTTGCGGAAACCACCAGCGAGTGCTTTACGAACTTCGAGATCAGCCTCTTGTACACTTTCTACGATCGAAACGCATTCTGAGAGCTCAGCTGACATCTTGCGAAGCGCCTTAATTTGGCCTGCCTTATCCCCGTCGAAACGGTTTAAGGCACCTTTCAGATCCGAGAACACCTCATCAATTCGTTCACGGGGGCAGCGATTCCTCAAGGAAACTGATCAGCTCTGCGATTGGGGCATGCAGGCAGACATAGCCTTCGATATCTCCCATATCCACATGCCTTGGCAATTCAAATATGTTATCCGTAATCTCTTTGATTTGATCAAGTTCTTTATCGTGTTTACTATCTTTTGAATCGTAATCAATCATTGCTACATGCTTAAGTTGCAACTGAATATTCTTTTTGATATCCACCGTCGATGAGGCGGCAACAGTCAGCCGCAGGAGGTCACTCACATCCGGAAGATCAATAATTTTGCGTGTAACCTTCGTGACGCCCCCTATAAATTCACCGATATCGATATTGTCTTTAAGTGAATCTCCCGCTTCATCCAGTTTATCAAGAATAACTTGTTCTTCAGCCGATATATCGATCTGCTTGAGAATTCGCCCGAACATGCTCCCTTTATTAGACTTTATTGCTCGATAATCTCTGAGCGCGTCTTGGTAGTAAAACGAGATAAGCCGCTTTTCGCTAAAGTTCACAGAGCGCTCAGGCTGTCTTCCATAAACTAAGGAAGGCTCGCTTTCTTTGGTTTGTTTATCAAACACGCAGGTGAAGACAAGAGGCAAGCACCACTGTTCCTTTCCATCCATTTCCTCACTGTCGACGATTCCAATAAAGTGCGCTCTTAATTCATCGCTTAGGTCTGAGAATGTGACTTCAACTCTTATGGGCTTGTCTAGGTCGTAAAAATCAGTTTCCTGAAACTCTAATGTCCTTATAGATCTCTCAGGATTAAAGAGATAATGGAGGATAGTCAAAATACTAGTTTTGCCTGCGTTGTTTTCACCAACAAGCACCACCATGTCCATACCGTTTACTACTTTTGGCACAATCAGAACTTCTTCATCAAAGTTCCTAAAGTTACTCACTCGAAGTTCCTTGATTCGCATTGTGTTCCCCTACTCTCATAAGTATTCTGCCAGTTAAAACAATTACAGGTGCTGTAACGCTAAAAATCATGTTTGATTAACCCCATTACATTTACACAAGAGATTAAAAACATGCCATCAGCGGACACCGGGGTTGGATTGTACTTTTTTCATCTGATTCAAGCGTAGTATCGCCGGACCTTCGGGATGCCTCATATATTCAGTCCGATCCCGCATGCCTGATCTCACCACGTGAAAAACCTTATATATTTATGTACATAAAAACACACGGCAACAAAAATTTCATGTTGCCGTGTACGTGGTGTAAAGTTCATGTCGCTTCAATTTGCTTCATAATTTCATTGATGTAATAGCGTGGTAATGAAAGTTTGAGCGGGATGATAATGCATTCAACTTAATATGAGAACACCCCGCTCCTATATCATTGTTTTTTTGAAGTTTTTTGCCCATTTTAGTTTGAACATTGAGAACATTGAATACATATGCATTTATTAGAATCCGTACAAATTTCTCAAGTCAAATGAAATAATTTTTCAAGAAAAATGGCACTGTTCTTACTCAGATTGAAAAATCACAACAGTCAAAAAAAGCTTCAGGTATCGCTAGCACAATTTCCACATAACTAGCCAATGTATAACGGTGCATAAAAATACATTTATCATTAATTATGAATTTTTTTCTCACTAATTTGAAAAATCTTCTCAATAATTATGACGCCACACATTTCGCTTATTGTTGCTGCTTCTTGTTTCGGAATTACTTCATCACTTTAGCCAGCTCGGTGAAAATAACCCCGAGCGCATACGCGCCCGCATCCGGGTATCCGATGCTGCGTTCGCCTACCGTGCCCGCTCTACCCATCCGGGCAACGATATCCGCCGTCTTCTGCGCGCCGAGCACCGCTGCTTCGGCCGCTTTGACCGCTGCCGGCTTCATGTCTTCGCCTTGCTCTCCACTCTGCGTCCATGCATCCGCGAACGGCACGAGCGCATCAATCAGCGTCTTGTCGCCGACGACGGCTCCTCTTCCGAAGGACCTTTCACCCGTATCCTGAATTCCTTTGACGACGGCCTGCATCATCTCCGCGACCTCATGAACGGACAGCTCCTGCTTCTGCCCTGCATATTTGCTTGCGGCTCGGAACGCCGATCCCCAGATCGGTCCTGAAGCCCCGCCGCAGTGCTCCATAATGATCATTGAGCAGGCGTCGAGGAAATCGCCGATATCACGATGGTGATGGGTAAGCAGATCGTTCCACTCCGATTTGAGCTGCTTGAAGCCCTTGGCGACGCTCATCCCGAAATCGCCGTCTCCGGCATGAGCGTCGAGCTCGCAGAACGGCACCTCGTTCTCGATGATGACCTCGCTCATCTGATCGATCAGATACACGATATTTTGCAAGGATAACCGGTTGTTCTTAATCACCGCTGCTGCAGCATCCGTATTGTTTTTGTACGATACCGCATTCCCTGACTTCTGTTTATGAACAACCTCGGTAAAGTTTACTGGCTGGAACGATCCCTTAACTGATAGTGCAGGCGTATCGCATGGCGCAGACAGCCACTTCTTGAGCGTCTCGTCCAGCTTCATGATCGTTACCGATGCGCCGGCCATATCGATGCTGGTCATATAGTTGCCGACAAATCCTTTGAATACCCGCTTGTTTCGGGCCGTCAATTCACGTATTACGGAATTGTTCAGTAAATACAGCTCCTGCAGCGGCGTCCCGCCAAATCCGTTGATTAGTACGGCAACTTCGGCTTCCAAAGCATCATCCAGCTCCAGGTTGTCCAGCAAAGACGTAACCATCCGCTGCGCCAGCTCATCCGCAGAAACGGCTTTCTCCCTGCGGATTCCCGGTTCGCCGTGAATGCCGACGCCATATTCCATCTCGCCATCCTCGATCTGAAACGTCGGGGTTCCCTTTGCGGGAACGGTGCAGGAGGTAAACGCGAAGCCGATGCTGCGGACATGGTTGATCGCATGCTGCGCCGCTTCTTTCACTTCCGGCAGGGACAGCCCCGCTTCGGCGGCCGCTCCGGCCACCTTATGAACGAGCACCGTTCCGGCAACGCCTCTTCTCCCTACCGTGTAGAGGCTGTCTTCCACGGCGATGTCATCGTCTACCTTGACGTAATCCACTTCAATGCCGTCTTCGCCTGCGAGATGGGCTGCATTCTTGAAGTTCATGATGTCGCCGCTGTAGTTCTTGATAATAAGCAGCGTCCCCTTATCGCTGGCGGAGCTGCGGATCGCTTGGTACACCTGGATTTGGGATGGGGAAGCAAATACGTCCCCGCACACCGCCGCATCCAGCATCCCGGTTCCCACAAATCCGGCATGGGCCGGTTCGTGCCCGCTTCCGCCGCCGCTGATCAGGGTGACTTTTCCTTGATTGATCTCTTTTTTGGAAATTACTTTGTATTTTGGGTCGAACGCCAGCTCGGGATGCGCCAGTACCAACCCATTGCACATTTCCCGAACCAGGGTTTCCGGTTTGTTCATGATTTTCTTCATCTTAGACCTCCTTGCTTGATTTATATTGACGGCCCAACTGGTCAGCCGCCATAATGGCCGATGCGACCGCTTCCTCCGAAATCGGGAACGGCATCGAATGAATGGATTCCTCGGCAATGCATGCCTTCTTGGCAACCTCAAGCAATTCCTCGTAAGTGACATGCTCTATGCCGATGTCCGCCAGGCATACGGGAAGACCGATCGACAGACAGAAATCCAGCACTTCCTTCATTTCGTCCTGTTCCGCATTCTCAAGCACCAATTGGGCAATCGTGCTGAAGGCTACCTTCTCGCCGTGATAATAATGGTGCGTTCCTTCCAAAGCCGTCAAGCCGTTATGAATCGCATGAATCGCTGCCAAACCGCCGCTCTCGAAGCCCAATCCCGATAACAGAATATTCGTCTCGACGATATTCTCCAGCGCAGGCGTCACGATGTTCTGATCGCAGGCCAGTTTCGCTCGATATCCGTTCTCGAGCAGGGTGTCATAGCATAGCTTGGCAAGTCCAAACGCGGTGATCGTTCCCTTGGCCTCGCCGCCGCACGGCAAACCGGCATTGACATTGGAATACGATTGAGCCGTCGCTCTTGCTTCGAAATAGGTCGAGAGCGCGTCCCCCATTCCAGCAACAAGGAATCTGGTCGGCGCTTTGGCAATAACCGTCGTATCGATCATGACGACGCTTGGGCTTTGCTTAAAATAAGCATAATCGTCGAATTCGCCTTCGGGGGTATAAAGAACCGCCGAATGGCTTGTCGGTGCATCCGTTGCCGCAATCGTCGGAACGATAATCAGTGCCTCGCCTTCGGCTACGCATTTTGCCGTATCAATCGCTTTGCCTCCGCCGAGGCCGATCGTGCAGGCACATTGATGCTCCTTGGCCAATGCCTGCAATCTGCTCACCTCCTCCCGGGAGCATTCCCCGCGGAAGCCGCTTTCAACGAGCGTTATATTAAATTTCTGTTTCGTTGCGTCCAGCTTGTCCTTCACTCGGGCAACGTCATCGGGATGGGCGATCAGCAGCGCGGAATCTCCGAATGTCTTGACGAAATACCCCAGATTCAACAGCTCGTTCTCACCTTGCACATATTTTGTCGGACTGATAAACGCCCTTCTCATTTTTCATTCCTCCTAAATTGACTATATGTTTTATTATAGATTGTGCTCATTTGGGAAGCATGAAACAATGAGATCGGAATAAAGCGTTTTCTTATCGTTTTTTTTGTCATCTTGATGGCAAATTGTATTATCTTGTCCTTTAGTAGAATCATTCGCTATAATTATATAGAGTTTCTATTACGTTCATAGGAGAATGTCGTCATGTCCAAATCCCGGTTCGATTTAGAAGAAATCATAGATTTGGAGAAATGGGAGATGCTGCAGGATTCCTTATCGCTTGTGACCAAAATGGCGATCCTAACGGTCGATTACAAGGGCGTTCCCGTGACCAAGCACAGCTACTGCCAGCCTTTCTGCCAAGGCGTGCGCCAGGATGGCCATCTCTCGCAGTATTGCCAAAAATGCGATGCGCGAGCCGGCATTGAAGCGGTTCGCCAGAACAAACCATACATCTATCTGTGCCATTTTAACATTATCGATATCGCCATTCCGATCATCATCGACAACCAATATCTTGGCGCGATCATGGCCGGACAGCTCAAGCTCCGGGAGCCTGACGCGCCGATGCTGGAGCAGATCGTGTCCCGGCCGCCCAATGTGGAGTCCAACCGGAAGTTCAAGGAACTCGAAGGGGATTACAACGCCCTGCCAGTCCTGTCATACGAGGAAGTAACGAGGTGCGTGGATCTGCTGCTGCAATTGAGCACGTATATCGTGGAGGAAGCCATTCAAAAGCATACCACGGTGGATATGTACAAAAAAGTGCTCACGTCTAACATGGACGCGCCAGCGTCCGTTGAAACGCTGAACGAGTCCGATCTCGCGGTCCGCAGCATTCAATCCATCCAGCAGGAGCTGTCAGGAGCGCTGATCGACACCAAATTGAAGAATGGCGCTGGGCGGTTTGCCTCTTCCAATCCGGCGCTTCAGCCCGCGTTTGACTATATTTTTGCGCACAAGCATGAAAATTTCAACCTGAAGGAGATGGCCAAGCTGTGCCATATCAGCCCCAGCTATTTCAGCCGTATCTTTACGAAAGAAACTGGGGAGAATTTCTCCGTCTTCATCGCCCGGCTTAAGATTGAATGGGCCAAGCAGCTGCTGGAATCCACCGATTCGCCGATCCATCAAGTGAGCGATGATCTAGGCTTTTGCGACACGGGCTATTTCATCAAAACATTCAAAAGATTCGAGAACCTCACCCCGGCCGTGTACCGGAACATGTATGCCGGGATATCCGCGAAGTAATCGTTCCAGGCTGTCGACCATTCATGTAAAAATCCCTTCGTGCATGCACCAAGGGATTATTGCGATGACCGTTATCCGGCCAAGCCCCGTTAACGGATCTGGTTCTGATTCCGGTAGTCATCCACGACAATGGAATATAATTTCAGATCTTCATGTTTGCCTTTCACGAATATCGACTGTCTTATGATTCCCTCAAAGGTCATGCCGGCCTTTTCCATCACTCTGGCTGATCCTAGGTTTGACGGTAGACAGCTGGCTTCGATTCTAACCAGCTTCATTCGTTCAAATCCATAAGAGATGATGGTCCTGATCACTTCGGTCATGTAACCACGATTCCAATAATCCTTGGACAAGGCATATCCCAGTTCTGCTTTGTCATGATGAACGTTCCAAGCCATAAATCCTGAAGTTCCGATGACCCTTCCGGTTTCTTTGTCCACGATCCCCCACGGGGCCACGGCATGATGGTCGTATTTTTGCATCACCTTGTTTAGATAATGGCGGGTATCTTCCATCGTTTGATGCGTCGGCCAGGAGGTATATCTCGATACCTCATCATCTGATCCGTAACGAAAGATATCCGGCTCGTCCTCGCTTCTTAATTTTCTTAAAATCGTTCGGCCTGTTTCTAACGTTGGCAGATCCGAGAAGATATCCTCTATCCGCATGTCCCTCATCCCTCCAATGCCTTCAAAATATCCTTTATCAATAATTCCGGCATCACATCACGATTGAATTCGTTCAAGCTGATGATGCCGACTTCCTTCCGATATTTAATTGTATCTATTTCAGGGTGACTATCGACGGGTATCGTTCCTAGAACAATCCGGCGATTACTAATTATCTCTTGTACCATGCTTAGAAAAGAGGCAGACAGCATTTGCATAAATCCCAGTTCGTCAATGACGATGATTTTCTTGGAGGACAAGGCTTCCCTTAATTTATGAATAGCAAAATCCTCGAATTTCTCAACATCTACGCCGTACCTGCCAACTCGAATATGGCTGGGACTTTCCACATTCGCAATCTCTACGCTTTCTCCATCAACAGCCACGCATCTGAAACCGATTCGATCGCCTGCCTTCGTTATTTCCTCCGTATAAAAACCGCTGCAAAGATCAGGACCGACGAGATGTATGAGTTTCTTGATCATGGTCGTTTTGCCCGTCCTCGGCTTCCCCGTGAGTAAAAATGCCGTTTTGGCATTCAGCGGTTTCCCGTCCAATCTGGACAGCAGCTTATACTGAGGCGGGTTCAAATCCCAAGTCTCATAAGGGACCGAACGCTCTGCACGGATGGCGTCCAGCGTGCGCGATTGAATGTGGGGCCTTTGTATGTATTCATCCAGGTTGGTATCTACCAAGTCTACGAATTTCGCTTCCACAATTTCTTCCGGTTGAATGGTTATTTCTCCGCTGACGTATTCCGCATGAAAAACGACGGACAACACGTGCAGCCTCTCATTGTAGTAGACTCCTGAAATGCCTAAAGGGCGTATAACCACGCCCGTCTCCTCCAGAAACTCCCGGCACACCGCTTGATCCAGCGGCTCCCCGGCATCAACGAAGCCTCCAGGCAGTTCCCACGTATCCGAACGCAAATGCGTCCGAACCATCAGCACATGTCCGTCTCTATTCTTCACTAAAGCTGAAACAGCAACCAAATGCTTTGACTGTTCAAACATCGATTAACACCGCCATTTCCATGTTTTATCTATCATTTCAATGACTGATCAAGTGAAGAATTCGTTTGAACCGTTTTTTTACTTTTCCATCATTATACATTATATTCCGATCTCCAGCATTTTCGCCCTCACATTCTCAACCCTGCGATCCATATCCGTTCCGTCGTACTTGGGAAGCTTGAGTTCACTGACCATATTCCCGTCGCGCATAAACATAATGCGCTCCGTCCGGGCCGCCACGTTAGCGTCATGTGTTACAAGCATGACCGCCGTGCCTTCCGCGTTGATTTCGAAGAAAATGTCCATGATTTCCTGCGCGGATTTGGAGTTGAGCGCGCCCGTAGGCTCATCGCCAAAAATGATTCTCGGGCTGTTCATCAGCGCCCGGCAGATTCCCGCACGCTGAAGCTGTCCTCCCGAAACCTGAGCGATGTCTCGCTTTTCCAGCTCTGCGATTCCCACCCTGTTCATAAGAGCTCTTGCTTTTTTCGTTATGGATGCAACGTTTTTTCGTTGGTCCCGCATGGATGGAAGAATGATATTATCGAGGATATTGAGGTTTTTCAGCATCGTTGGCTGCTGGAAGACAAACCCCATATGGGTCCTCCGTATATCTGATAGCTCATTCTCCGAGGCTGCCGATAAATCCTTGCCGTCAAACAAGACCGTTCCGCCATTCACGCCATCCGTCCCGCTCAATGCAAACATGAACGTTGATTTTCCCGAACCCGAAGGCCCCATAACCGAAACGAACTCGCCCTCGTGAATGTAGGCGGACACGCCGTCCAGAACACGGCGCCGGTCATCACCTTCGCCGAAAGATTTTACGATATCATCACAGATAATCAACTTCTTCATAGGTTACTCCTTCATATGTTCGGATATTTTGATTCGTCCCGCTCCAGAAACGCCGATCACGGTTGCGATAAGCACCGAGCCGATCATCAACATGGGGCTGAACAGATACGCCGAAAGCGGATCGATCGCAAAATGAAATGTCGACGCTCCAAACGAGGAAATTGCGGCACCTGCAAGCATCTCACCGACCGTGTTGGCCAGAAGCGTTCCAACCATGATGCCGACAATCAGAACAAATACCGAACGCGAGACATACTGTACCTTCATATCCGAGTTCGTAAAGCCAAAGGCTTTCATGACGGCAATCGCATGCCGGTCCTTGGCAACCAGCATTTTCATAAACAGCAAGGTAACGAGAACCGCTATAATCAGCGCAACCGTAACGGCAGCGTTGGAGGCCGTTTTGGCGGAGCTTATGGTTGAGCCGAACGTCTGCGATACAAAGTCGTCAATGCCCGAGATCTTTGCATAATCGAACCTCTCCGCATAGGCGGAGACCTTCTCACGGACAAGCGTTTGATCGGTTAGCTCAGCGCAGACGATGCTCCACATCGTGTCCGCCGTATCATCGGTGAATACTGCCTTTGCGGTTTTGCCGCCGTTGGTAATGTCGGAGTAGATGCCGCTTACCATGAGGGCTTTCGCCTTCCCCTCGATCACCACCGTGATGACATCGCCGACCTTTTTGCCCAACTCATCGGCGTTTATCGCCGAAAGCGCAATTTCTCCTTCTGCGGGTGCTTTGCCCTTGGCATATGCTATAGGGAATACCTTATGGTCCCCAAGCTCGATTTTGATATTTTCCTCCGTCCCGTCTCCCGCTTTGATTTTGAATGTTTTGGTTGTAAGGACGGCTGTCTTTGTAATGGCAGGGTCGTTGTTCATCGTTTGTAAAATCTCGGCCGTTTTTTCCGACATTTGCCCGGTCTGCTGAATGTCAACCCGCATGTCGTAGCTCCCGATGCCCATATATTGAATAAAGCTTTTGGACGAGATCGTGTTGTGCAGGTTCTGCGGTACGATCATGATAAATGCCGAGATCACTATGACCGTCAGGCTTGTAGCGTAAAGTCTTTTCCTGGCGAGAACGTCTTTGATCCCGAGAAAAACATTGGTGCTAAACAGCCTGTTTGCGCTCAGATTAAAGCGTCCGGCGCCCGTGTTTTTCTCGGGTGAAGTGCCAAAGCGTATCGCTTCTGAAGCCGATATGGTCCGAAAGCGATTCAGAACTCTGCTTACATAGGCGATGATCGCTAGGAAGACAAGCAGTATGCCGAAGAGTCCGAACGGCAAGGCATAAGAAGCATGGCTGCTTTCTCCCATGTAGAGACGTATGTTCTCAAGAAGCAATCCTTTGAAAGGCACCGAAAGCGCAAAGCCGAGAATACTGCCTGCCGCGGTAATCGCAGCATATTTCGCGAGATAGATCTTTTTTATATCGGAAACACGCAGCCCTATCGCTTTCATGACGCCGATTTCACGATAATCGTCTTCGATTTTGGCTAAGAGGGTAAAGCGTATGCACATCAGAGATATCGCTACGACAAGAATGCTAACGAGAAGGATAACGCCGATCATCATCCCGTCGGAAAGGGCGTTCATCATTTGGAACAGCTTATAGGTAACCGTAGGTCCGTTCGCTTCAAGACCCGCGGAAGCGTAGTCTGCTTCAAATGCGCCTAGCTCCGATAAATCCTTCAGTCTGAATTCAATCAGATACTCCATACTGCCAAGATTTCTGATTTCCGCGTAATCCTTTGCGCTGACCAGAAATCGCTTGGAGGCGGAGAGCGTGGAATTCATCTGCGAATCGCGTAGGAATCCCGCAACGGTAAATGCCTTCCCGTTGATCACCGCCATGTCGCCAACCTTGGCCGTGCCGTCCCTCATATAGCTTAAGGGCACATATAATTCGCCGTCTTCTGCGTGAATGATGTTTCCATTAAGATCAAGCAGATAGTCGAATTTCTTGCTCTGTAGGCTGAATCCGTTATCCTGGACGCTATTCGCAAGCGTGTGCTCTCCTAACGTAATCCGTGCGCCGTCTATGTTGAGAAATTCAACTACCTGATAATCTTCCACATTGCCTTGCTGCTTGGCAAAGGCTGCTAGCCGCGCCGTATCAATGTCACCCGAATGCATTTGCATAAAATGCGGGGTTTTTGCCTGCATCATGAGTGTATGTACCGCTCCGGATAAATTTAAAATGAGCACGGCTGCGAGCGAAACCAGCATCGCTGCAGCCGCAACGAAGATTACGGTCATCAACGTGATCCATTTGCTTTTGGATATATCCCTTCGGATGATTCTGAAATACATAAGGCCCCCCTGTGTTCAAGCATTTTAAACGATGTCAACCATAACAGCTTACCTAAGATGATGAGGAGAAAGGACTGCTTCTCTGCCGTCGCCCCTGCTGATGAACTTTCCCGCTGATTCATGCTTGGCCGCTTTCATCTCCTCCACCAAACATCCCCATAACGTCCATCAGGCTTCCGCTTTCTGCGCCGAGCAGCCTCTCGACGTTGCAAACAAAGGCCAGAACTCGCTGCCCTCGCTCCTCGTCCGTCATCGTAACCAAATCTTCATCAAAAACGGTATTCGCATAGATCACCACCATTTCCATGCATTCATACGGGTACGGCGTGCTGAACAGCCCCTGCTCGATGCCTTCGCGGATGATGTCCGTCAGGATCGGCGGAACACCGTTAATAATGACCTTATGTATCTTTTGATGCATGAGCGCATTCTGAGGCTTGTGAATATGCTCCATGATTTCCTTGCTGCTCTCGCCATCGTCGCTTATGTTCAGCGCCATCACAACACGAATGATGCGTTCGATTACGGGTATGCGCTTGTCCAAGGCAATGGCCTGTGCCCGATCCAACAATCGGACGGCATACCGGTCAATCAGCGCATCCATGATATCCTCCTTCGACTTGAAGTGATGATACAATGTCCCGCGCGCAATGCCGACCTTTTCGAGAATATCGTTGGTGCTTGTGCCGTCAAAGCCCTTCTGACCGAAAAGGACATCCGCCGCGTCAAGGATTTCATTCTTGCGTTCCTCCGCTTTTTTTACGATTCGCATGCTCCCCCTCCTTCCCTAGACCGACTGTCTGTCGGTAATATAATATCATGCCGCGTTCCGTTGTCAATACCGTTGTTATCTGAAAAATAAAAAGCGGCTCATCCCCTAATGAGGGATGAGCCGCTTTTTTGATTTGTGCTCCTGATTTTTCTAATATTGCTACTCTTATCTTATTGTCTTATGACGAGGATGTCTTGAGGCGGTCTGGCCGTGCTTTGAATTCGGGTTATTTCCGCGTCCGTAAGGTTGCGTCCAACCACAATGAACGAAGATGTCACGTTGTTGAAATTAAAGTTTTCCAAGTTCGCTACGTTTTGGCTTCCTCTAAACACACGGAACGATCCCTGAAAGTTAATTCCCGAGAACAATACAAGCGTTACTTCAGAGCGCTCCACTACATTGCGGAGCCGAAAACTCGAAAGAACGTTGTTAAACCGAAATGCTCCGAGGTCACGAACCGCAACGCCTCCTCGTCTGAAGAGAATCCGACGAACGGAAAAATTAGTACCTGACCAAAGCGCAAGACGCACATCACGATTTGCCATCTATATCACTCCTTAGCTGGGAATGATATAGTATATTGCCAGAGTTATAGAATGGTAAAAGACAATAATCCCCGTTAAATCGTTTGTTTTTCGGATGTGCCGCTGATCCAGTTTTTGATTTCAACCAGAGTCCTTAGCTATTCTCTGATAGAAACTCTTCCCTCAACAGACCATAATGCACAAGGTCTTCATATTCGTCCCACTTTTTAACATGTTGTCTTAACAGTCCTTCATACTTCATTCCTAGCTTTTGCATGACCTTACCCGAAGCAGGATTATTCCCCAAATGACGTGCAAAAATGCGGTTTAAACGCATTTCTTCAAACGCATATGTTACGATCCCTTTTGCCGCTTCCGTACAATAGCCATGATTGTTGTATTTTCTCCCAACCCAATATCCAAGCTCACCATGATCAAAATTTCGGTTGCAGCCTATACTGATTGCGCCAATGACGTAATTCTCTTCTTTATGTACAATAGCTAGCTCAAGGGATCGATCTTCATTGAAATTAGCAAGATGGGACTCTATCCATTGTTCTGCCATCCCATCCTTGTATGGGTGCGGTATATATAACGTCGTTTCTGCTATATACTTATCGCCAGCCAGTTCCTGTACAACTTTTGCATCCTCTAAACTGAACGGCCGCAAAATCAGCCTTTCTAATCGAATCGTCGGTAGTTTCTTCATCCATGTCTCCCTCCTTCTTTCGGCAATCGAATCGTAAACGTTGCTCCTTGCGAAGGCAGGCTCTCGACTGTGATGGTGCCGTTATGGGCTTGAATCAGCTTGTAGACGATGGCCATTCCCAGTCCGGTGCCCTCAGAAGCAGCATCCGTCGTGGTTCCGCGGTAATATTGCTGGAACAGATGCGCTACCGTGTCGGCCGTCATGCCTATGCCATTGTCCGTAATGCGGATGGCGGCAAACTCTTCTGCGTCCGTGATCCGGACGAAAATCTCCGTAAACTCCGGATTATGAAGTATAGAGTTCATCATGATATTTTGCAGGATGCGCTGCATGTATTTCGCATCAAAATCCACGTGCATGGCAGACAAATCCGTTTGAAAATGCAAAGGGTAGTTGCTTGCATGCGGATTGTTGCTGATATCGGCTACCACCCTTTTGGTGAACTCGACGATATCCTGATTCGCCTTCTGTAACGGCAGCGCGCCATCAGCCCGGTTGAGCTGCGTAACGAGGCTTAAATCCTGAATCAATTCCTCCATATGCTTCCCTTTATCGTCCATTTCCCGGATGAAAGAGATCGTCTCTTCCTTAGACCATTCGTACTGCTCATTCAATAAGAGAGCCGAATAGCCCTTAATATAGGTTAGAGGCGTTTTCAAATCATGGGATATCCCCGCGATCCATTCCTGTTTCGCCTGTTCGATTCGGGTTCTTTCCGCTTCGTTCGCTTGCAGGGTGCTGCCCAAGGACTGGAGATGCTGGAGCACCTCCTGATAAAGGCGATACCGCATGCGCAGTTTTCCTGTTCGTGTAACCATGTTGGATATATAGACAGGCTGCTTGTAATCATCCTTCGAGAGCTTTTGAATCCAGGTCATAATGAATCCGATCGGGCCGCCAAAATACCATCCGAACACAGCTATGCATAACAGCGTGCTGGCTCCGAAGATCACTCCTACAATAAGTCCTTCATTATCCACAGTGATATGAATACCCAGCATGGGAAGAATGCCTTCAAGCAGAATAACAAGTAGCATACCCGTTCCAAGAAGCCACAGGATGAGCCCTAACGCCAAATGTATCGTGAATCGAGTTTTTATTCGCATGCCAGTGCCTCATTTGGGGGGATGAATTTATAACCGATTCCCCTTAAATTCACAATAATTGCGGGTTTGCGGGTATCATCGCCTATCTTTTTGCGCAGCTTGGAGATATGGATCGTGACCGTTTTTTCTTCCCCGAACACGTCATTCCCCCATACCAGCTCATAAAGCTGAACCGTTGTGAAGATATGATTCGGATGCTTGAAGAAGAAATGCAGCAGCTCCAGCTCCTTGGCCGTGCAATCTACAGGTTGGCCCTTCACGATTAACGTTGCCGATTCCGGATGATATGAGAGGTGCCCGTAATCGTATGCCGTGTTTTGTTGAAGTGCGTTCTCCATGATCCTTTGCCTGCGAAGAATCGCCTTGATTCGGGCAATGACCTCCAATGGATTAAATGGCTTTGTAATATAATCGTCCCCGCCGATGCCTAGCCCCGTTAACTTGTCGAAGTCGGTAGAGCGCGCGCTGATGAAAATGATTGGCGCATTCGTATGTTTCCGGATCTCCGTGCACAGTTCAAAACCGCTTAGATCCGGGAGCATAATATCAAGCAGGATCATGTCATATGATTTTTCTTTGACGCGCTGCAGTGCGCCTTTTCCGGATGAGACCGTGTCAATATGCGTAAAGTTTTCTTTTCGGAGCGTAATCTCCAATAACTTCAAAATACCAATCTCGTCATCGACGACCAATATGGTTGCAGATTCCATTGCTATCCTTCCCTCGTTTCAAACTAATCCTGAACATGTATTTCTATCTTACCTTATTTAATCGTTTACGAGCTTAGGCTATGTCAAATGTTACGAGTTTTTTCCGCTCCGTTTACTTTATTTTTACTTTCGTTCCTTAAGCTAAGTGAAGCACATCAATCAGAGAGCGGGAGGAAATCAGAGTGGAAACCATGATTCAAATCCATCAAGTAAGCAAGGTATACAAGGGTACAGAAACCATTACGAACGTCAATATGAACGTCCGAAGAGGGGAAATTTACGGATTTTTGGGTCCGAACGGTGCCGGGAAAACCACCATTATGAAAATGATCTTAAACCTGGTCAAACCGTCTTCCGGTGAAATCCGAGTATTCGATCAACCGGTTCTCCCCACATCCGTTCAATATCTAAAGAGAATAGGCAGCATTATTGAATATCCCGTGTTTTACGACCGGCTTACGGCCGAAGCCAACTTGGATCTTCATTGC
This sequence comes from Paenibacillus sp. HGF5, assembly GCF_000204455.1. Taxonomy (NCBI): domain Bacteria; kingdom Bacillati; phylum Bacillota; class Bacilli; order Caryophanales; family Paenibacillaceae; genus Paenibacillus; species Paenibacillus sp. HGF5. The sequence continues at coordinate 237,610 of NZ_AEXS01000019.1, forward strand.
AGATACATCGGATATCACAATAAGCCTGCGATTAAGGAAGCGCTGGAGATCGTAGGCCTTCACGGAGTCGGGAAGAAGAAAATCCATGAATTCTCGCTAGGAATGAAGCAGCGCTTAGGGATTGCACGGGCCATTGTGACGAAACCGGACATCCTCATTCTCGATGAACCGATCAACGGACTGGATCCGATCGGAATTAAGGATATTCGGGAGCTCTTACTGCTATTCAAGAAGAACTACGGAACCACCATTCTCATATCGAGCCATATCGTGTCGGAAATCGAATCGGTTGCCGATACGATCGGCATTATTCATCAGGGGCAATTGTTAACGGAAGTAAAGATGGCGGACATCCGGGGACAGCATGCCGGGTCGTTGGAGGCGTATTTCATCAATCTCGTTCATGGAGGCAAACGCTATGCTTAAATTGATACAGCTGGAATGGCAGAAGAATAACCTGCCCGGATATTTCAAGGGAATAGCCATTTGCATTGCGGCTATTTTCGCCGCCGTTACGCTGATGGCGCTGGGTTCCAAAGGGGAAAACGAACCCATGAGTTATGCAGATTTCATATCGTTATCAGGTGTTTTGATTCGAATCACCTATATCATTTTCTCGAGCGTTATTCTGTCCCGTTTAGTGATTGACGAATACAAGAGCAGCATGATCCAAGTGTTGTTCACCTACCCGCTGCAGCGAAAGAAAATCATTCAAGCCAAGTTGACGATTGTGTTTGGGTTCTGTTTTTTCAGCATCATCATAACCACGTTCATCATCCATCTGTTAACGTACCTCTTGAATCCGATGATCGGTTTATTTGACGCGCCTATTCCTGTCGCAGCCATGATGGCCGCTGTTCCGGCCACGGTGCTAAACGCCTTTATGATGGCCGGCATCAGCCTCATTCCGTTATCGTTTGGCATGAGAAAAAAATCGGCGCCTTCCACGATTACTTCAGCTGTCATTATTGGATTCTTGATTAACGCATCGGTGTCCGACGGGGGAAGCTCGTCCAGCTTGTTCCAATTCGTCGCCATCCCGATTGTTCTCTGCCTGCTTGGCCTAATCCTTGGCTATCTTGCTTTTAACAAAGTGGATCGAACCGATGTAGCTTAAGATTGATGCAATCTTCCTTTGAAGCCAGCCTTATCGAAGAAATCGAAATCCATAAGGAAAACGAAACGGACTATTGCCGGCAAGCCCTAGCCAGGGAAAATCCCTTGGAGCCGCACGGCAATAGCTGTTTATTCCTTTTGGATGTAACGTTCTCACCAGACCTAAGGTGTTAAAAGTCCAGCGTTAAGGATGCGAAGACTTCTTCGAGTAGACTTCCAATGCCCGTATGACGACATCTTCATGGATCCCGCTCATCGTATGTATTCGTTCTGCCCATTCCCCGATATCCTTCAGCTGAGGCTCCGTTATTCTGCCTTCCTTGGAACTTAGGAAGCTTTCGTAATGATCGAATTCCCAATGGAGAACCTCTTGATCCGTAAAAATCCGCTTTTCTACAAGCGGATCGCTGAACAGGCGCTGCGTTTTTTGCCCGGCGATGATCAATGCCTCATCGGATACGGGCGTCAAGTCGAATGTTTGGCTGCTTTCCTTCCCGTTTGGTCTTCCGTAGGTTACCAAGAGACGGTTCGCTCGGGTGTTCAGTTTAATCCGTGAACCTGGAAAGAAACCATCGACAAATTCTTCCGTATACGCTTCATGACCCGGTTCCAACAAAATGGGCTCAATCCATTGATCTCCAAGATCGCAGAAATATTTATTGCCCTCTTCGTTGACGGCGACCACGGCGACATGCAAATGCTCCGTTAGCACTCCATAACAGGGGCGTTTGTTCTGTCTGAATTCATCGATTAACCAAATCGCCAAATCAAAACAATTGCCCGACGTTCCATATAATGCCCGATGCTCTTTCATGACATCCGTTGTTCGTTGTTTGCATTCAGGGTCTATTAAGCTGTGCCAGGCTTTCGTTAAGGTTTCCATCGGAAAATCGTTGAACTTCCTCCATACCTGCATGATATCTTCAGTGGCTCGCATATTCCTTCCTCCCTTCACGGCTTCTGTCATCAATGATACATGTTCGGGCATCCTTCCTATTCTTTCGGATAATAAATTTCCGTTACGCCATTCGGCTGCAAGGTGTCGTTAAAGGTTTCAAATCTTGCCTTGGCGGCATTAACGCCATATTTGCTCCGATGATCGGTTTCGCAGAAATACTGCCAGAATGAACAAATATGTTTCTCCTCAAACCGGAAAACCTCGTATTCCTCTTCCGGAAGATTCAACGATACCATGCCCTCCGGGATCTCCCCGATACGACTTACCATCAAGGCTACCGTCATCCTCGATCCGTCATCATGGATCACCATATACGTATTCGGATCCACAGTTTGATGCTGTATTTCGTCTCTTCTGGATCTAAGGGTTGCAAACAAGCGCTGTTCGTCCTCATAGGATTGCGGAAGCTCATTCTGAACGCCGATTAACCATCGGTTGCCTAAGCGTTCTCTTCGAACCGACCACAGGTCTTCCATATGGACTTGGCTGATCTCCGTCATTTCATATCCCCTTTCTAATTCCAATTAGCTGCGCATTTCAGTTTCGGGATCCTTCCATTCTGCAAAAAAGTCACACCTTCGCTTTGTTGTAGTGGGATCATTTCACATAACGTTCCCTCGTCTACGAAGTGACCCGGTCTTAGATAACTCATATCTTAGGCCGGGTCTATTGTTGTCTGATTATTCTGTTATGCCTTACTCTCTGATATTATTTATTCGTTTTTATTATTCTTCGTTATGGCTATAATTTTCCTAGTACAATATACGGCTAAAAGGGCGGTCGGCTAGTCTCCCGGAAGGGAGGTGAAGCCCATGGAGGTCAAAGACGCACTTTCCTTAATGTTCATGCTCGGTATGTTCATTTTGGCGCTTCTTACCTACATGAAAAAGAAATAGACCGCCCTGCCTAAGGTAACGGTCTATTTCGACCACCACTTAGCGGCCGACTGCTCTTTATGCAGTTATTGTGCTTAGGAGTCGTGTTCCAGCACGGCTCCTTACTTATTCTTACCTCAGTATAACTCAATTTATAACGTTTTTATAGGCTCGTTTGTTTATTTTTATTAATATCTTGGCTGTCTGGTGCTGTAAACTTATTGGTTGATTTGGCCGCCATCCACGGTATAAATGGATTGCGTTACATAGGACGCATCATCAGATAGCAAGAAAACGGCTACGTTCGCTACCTCTTCCGCTTCCCCGTATCGTCCGAGCGGAACGGCGGCGCCGAATGCTTTTCTTGCACCTTCGGCATCCTCAGGAACGGTATTTTTCTCAATTTGGCGCATCATGCGGGTGTTGATCACGCCAGGCGCTACGGCATTCACTCTCACGCCGAACGGAGCCGCTTCTAGCGCAACCACTTTCGTCATGCCAATCACGGCATGCTTGGAACTATTGTATCCGACAAATCCGGGCGAACCGATAAGACCAGCGCCGGAGGAGGTATTCACGATGCTGCCGTATCCTTGCTTTTTCATGACGGGAACCACGTATTTCAGTCCAAGGAAAGCCCCCTTGACGTTGACATTGAAGACCATTTCAAAAGTTTCGGTCGGATAGTCCTCTACATTGGCAGTGATCCCTTCGATCCCCGCATTATTGAAAAAGCCGTCGATTTTACCGAATTTCTCGACTGTTGCATCCACATACGCTTTGACTTCCTCTTCTTTGGCGACATTAGCCTGCAGCGCAATTGCGCTGGAATCGTCCAGGCCCAAATCGGAAATCACTTGTTGGACGGCTTCCAGGTTCAGATCGACCAGCGCAAGCTTGGCCCCCTGTTCCGCCAGTTTTTGGGCGGCTGCCGTTCCGATCCCGCCTGCTGCGCCAGTAATCACAATCACTTTTCCATCAAATTTGCTCATGGTGTATGCCTCCTATAAAGATGTCATGTATGTCTAAGTTCACCCATTATTGGGCTGTATATCCGCCGTCAACCGTCAAGGTATTCCCCGTCATGAACGAGGAGTCATCCGAAGCCATGAACAGAACAGCCTTTGCCATTTCATCGGCTTGTCCCAAACGCTTCATCGGCGTGGCCGCTGCCAACGCTTGCTTGCTCTCCTCCGGAATGATTGGTGTGTCGATAAAGCCCGGGCACAGCGCATTGATCCGAATATGGTGCTCGGCATACTCCAATGCCAGGGAACGCGTCAAGTTAATGACTCCTCCTTTAGCGGCGTTATAAGCCGCTGAACCGGGCGAGCCGACCCAACCGTACATGGATGCGGTATTAACGATCGTGCCTCCGCCTGCTTTTAACATTTCACGGATAGCTTCCCGGGCGACCAGGAATACGCCGTCCAAGTCCACGTTTACGGTGTTTCGCCACTCGGAGTACTCTAGATCATGCGAAGAATGAACCCGCCCGATGCCGGCGTTGTTAAAAACAACATCCACTTTGCCAAAAGCTTCAGTCGCTTGCTTGAAGATATTGGCTACTTCTTCCTCACTGGTAATATTCGCTTTAACGAACAACGCCTCGTGATGAAGCGCCTTCAGTTCGGCTTCAAACGCCTTGCCTTTGTCCTCATTGAGATCAACAAGCACCACTTTGGCTCCTTCTTCAACGAAAAGACGTGCGGTCGCCGCACCGATGCCGGATGCACCACCGGTAATTACAGCAACCTTGTTTTGTAATTTTCCCATCTTGGATACCCCCGTATAATGGATTAAAATAGTACTATACTGATTACAATTAAATTAAGATATTAAATTTAGTACTATTTTGTTTACAATTCAATTGTACTATTCTGTTCACATTTAACAATCATTAACCTGTGATGAAATGTCGATTTAGTCAACACTTGGAACCAAACTGTCTTTTTTGGGAGGCGCTCTTTCCGTGAATCATGAACAAATCGTGACATCGGCACGAAGAAATCGGACGAAAGAACATCTGAAATCCGCCTTTATTCAACTTGTAAAAGAGAAGGGATATCATGCTGTAACGGTGAAAGACATCGTGGATAAGGCTGCTTATAACCGCAGCACCTTCTATGTCCATTACCAGGACAAAATCGAATTAGCCGACGATGTGCTCGCTTCCAAACTCCAGGGCTTGGAAGAATCGGTGGGCAAGCCCTACATACCGGGACACAAAGTGTATACGGCGAACCTCAACGCCCCGTCCTTTAATATCGTGGCCTACATTTACGAGCACCGCGATTTTTTTGAGCTGATCAAATACGAGGACACCTTGCCGGGATTGCATACGGAATTCCCTCAAACGATCGTAAAGATCTATCAGGAACGATTTATATTCGAAACGATTAACCAGATTCCGGTGAACATGGATTACTTTAAGCGGTACACCGCCTACGGCTTTCATGGGTTGATTCTGAACTGGATCCGAAACGATTTCAGGGAATCGCAGGAGGAATTCATTAAAGAGGTCATTGATCTAACGAGGACGCATATTTACTCGGTGGAGTATGTGAAGGAGTAATGCTGACGAAAACCTAAATAGGCTGCCTCGAAGGGCAGCCTATTTCTAATTTGTTATTTGCTGGCCGAGAGAATGAACTTCTCCAGGGCCGCCGTGTCGGTAATGCTGTGATTGCAGCCTTGGCTCTCCAGACAAACATAATGGCTTATGGCAGAAAGATTATCCGCCGAAGCACCGGACGGCTTGGTCTTGACCGAGAACAAGGCGAGCTCTTGATGCCGATTGCAGAAGAGGCAGTACCCTTTCTTGTTGGTCGGCGTGATCCTCCCCTCGATCCCGATGAAGCGTCCTTCGAACGGATATACGATAAATAACCTGTTGCTGGCAATATCCACCCAGCCCAAATAGGTTACGTATCGAAAATCGATCGAGGTCAGATCCGGTAATTTCAATTTCTTATTTTTAGGAAATAACTTCTGAATCTGTTTTGGCGTAATCGTCGGAAAAGACTCCAGGTAAGGTTCCAAGTTGTTCAGATACCGCTCGAAATCCTCAGCCTTCTCGAATGTAGAGACTTCGCCCAGCATCCGCTTCTGATCCTCGGTCAGCGAAGGAAAGGCATCCATGATGTTGGCAACCGAACTGAACCTGACGGTTTCCAGAACGCGTCGATCCGCAACGGTTCGCAACGTCTTCAGAAGGAATTCCGATTGTTTTTTAATCACGTTAAACTGGTGGTTTCTAATAAATGTCGTACTCATAGCTTTCAGCCCCTTATTCTTATTCAAAGTTCAATAAGGTGCAAAGCCTGTTATTAGAAACGATAAAGTTAAGTTTGGGCGATCGAATTCATCCTATCGCACCCCACGCAAAGTATCGCCCCAGATCAGGCTTTGCATGAGGACTTCCTAGCTAATGAGCAATTCAGCATTGCCATCGGTGTAACCCCCAATCCCATTTCATACGCAAAATTATATCAGCATGTTATGGAAGGCGCAATTAGCTGTTAAATCTATTTAATCGTGTCATACAAGTCTACTTCAATATGATTGACATCCCCATGTCCCCATTCATCTGAAATCTCCAGATGCCAGGATCTTAGCAATCTTTCATGTTTATTTTCTTTTATCCTGTTGTGGAGTTCTTCATATGTATTTCTAACTTCATAATTAGGTCCCTTATGTCGTTGGACCGCATATTTTTGTTTCGGAACTACTACAGATACCATCCCTTCTGGAACTTCCGTTATGTCATTCACTTCAACACATACCCAGTAACCATCCTCCTCTTCCGTTATATCCTCAACGAAGAATGCCCCAATCAATCTTGCTGGTTGTACAACGCCAGGAATCTCATTCAGCCTTTCCTTAAGTACGACAGAAACCTTTGGAATCTCATAGACATACTGGTCGCCAGGGCATACTACTCTTATTCCTACTAAATTCATTCTATTGAGTTCGACAATCTTCATTTGGCGTACGCCCCCTTCGATAAATTTATTTTTTGAATATTCGTTTAGTTAGACTCGAAATCCCTAAAATCAACTCGCCAATCCGTCACGAACGCCGGGTAATACCCCACTCGGTAACCTACTCTTTGGGAGGCGATATTGCTAGAGATTACATCATAAGTCGGCACGCGTCCGCAATGTAATACCTCGAACGTTAATCGGTTTACAAGATAAGACGCCAATCCCATTTGGCGAAATTCAGGTAGTACCTCGATTCCGATTTGCCGCATCGCGGCACACACGTTACAAGCCCCTGCCAAGCCAATAATCCTGCCATTGTGCTTGGCGATTACGGCCAATACCGTCTGATACGGACGCCCCGGGTCGGTTACAATGGCATCCTCCAATCCCTCAAGCTCCATGAGCCTTGAAATCTCATTTTCCTCCACCACTTCATACGAAAAACCGGCCGGTGGCGGCATCGGCTGGATTCTCTCTAGATCCGGGAGAAAATGCAAATAAAGTCCTCTAATAAACGGCAGCGAAAAAATCGTATCCCTGTCTTTCCCTTGCATAAACGTTTTGGCAATCGCCAGCCGTTCCGGCGTAGCCGACACCACAATGGATTTGCCCATCGACAAAATTTCGAAATAACGTTCATTTCTCGGATACGGTCTCCGCCCTGGATTCTCTCTGGCGTCTACAAAAATCACGCGGTCATTTTCCCCGTTTAAGTCATCCACCGTACAATTCAGATCAATCGCCAGCTGGGTCTGCACGATATGTATCATTTCTTTATGCGTCATCATGGTTTTATGTCCTTTCTTAGGGGGGAGCTAACCCAGTTTATTCATTATAGCTTTTAAAAACGCTCACGCCGGATATAACGCATACTAAGAATAATAATCCTAATCTTAACCAATCCATCAGAAGCCAGAAGTCTCCGCCATTCACAATGTCTGGGCTCAAACCGTATTCATCCACAAAAATACCCATATTCCAAAATAACTTCATCGAAATAAGCAGCGATAGCAAACTCAAGGAAAATACAAGCATGGAAATTATCCTTCTACTCATGTTCCATTCCCCTCCTTTGCTCGGAGTACCACTTTCTAATCTGATTAATATGGGCCTGATGATAACGGTTATGGTCGGCCATATGCCACAAGCCCCAGCGAAGGGTGGCTTGCTTTTCATCCTCGTGTCCAAATGTAACGATACGATCCAGTTCGACATCCGTTAACTGTGAACAATCATCTTTCAGCAAATTGAATACAACTTCATATTTAGATAGGAGCGTGTCCAAAGAGATCCCTCTGACCATCGGCAGCTTGTTATGTTCATCGATCATCGGGCCGTACTCGTGCTTTAACGACGGAGGCAGCGCCACTCCTTTGATCCGATAAACCCAATTCAGATCGACGTACGTGATATGTTTTATTAATTGAGCGGCGCTATTATAATGACCACCAGGTCCCTTATAATCAACCTCCTCTTGCGACATGCCCTCGGTTATGGACTTTAGCCGCTCACTGTTCTCTCTGACAGCGCCATATAACATGCCCACGATCGTTGACATATTCCCTTCACCTTGCAAATCATATAGCATCCTAACACAACCTTTCTTGTACATTTCTAGAACTCGACATAGATCGGATGTGCTGCCGGGTTTAAACACATTTCAATTCGCTCCCGGAAGTTCATAAAGTTAACCATCTGCAGTGCTTCATCGATTGGAAAAAAACCAGTCTCCAAACTCTCTTCGGTTATGATCGGGACTCCTCCAACGGGCTTGGCCAGAAACAATGTATTGCATATACTGTCTTTCACATTATGGAAGATGCCGCAAAATTGCATGATTTCTATATCGACCCCTGATTCTTCCTTCGTTTCCCTAATCGCAGCTTGTTCGGGAGATTCTCCGATCTCCACGACACCCCCAGGCATCTCCCATCCTCGCTGCGGTCCTTTAATGAGCAAAATCTCGTCCTTTTCATTGATTACGATGGCAGCGGCAGACACAAAATGCTTGGCTGGATTCATTTATTTACTCCCCCTTCCAATATCCATGTCACGGCTTCATTCAAGTCTGTCGCGATAAAATCAGGATACGCATCTTTCCATTTGCCGAAGTACTCGTGGTTATTATATTTTTCCAGTTCCTTGGCTCCGGCCCCCGTCATCACTAACGCTTTCTTGCAGCCGGCTTCTTTGGCAGCCACCATATCCGTCCACCTGTCCCCTATGACATAACACTTGGCTAAGTCCAGATGATTTTCTTCTGCGGCTTTTAACAGCAACCCTGCGGATGGCTTTCTACATTGACAACCCGCTCCATGCTCATGCGCACAAAGATAGATCTTGTCAAAACCAAAGGCTGACAATTCCGACTCGAATTCTCCCATCGTTGCTTCGCCACGAGCAATTCCAGGTTGATTCGTAAACGAACAAACAAGCATGCCAGCGGCTCTGAGAGATTGAATCGAATCCTTTACCTTCGGATAAAGCTCAAATTCACCGGGCAGAACAATCCGATCGGTTCCTCCAAGAGTTCCGTCCCTATCTATAAAAACCGCTTGCCTGACCAGTTCGGACAATGGCTTAGCCCCCTTAAACCAGGATTGTAATTTCATCTTTATGAATTAGAATCGGCTTTGTATATAACGTAGGATGATAACCAACACTTGTGACGTTCTCGGTTTTACACACCTTCCCCATCTTCCACCTCTATCACCAAATTAATAAGAGTTCTCAAAATAACAGTTGAACAAGTAATAAATTCCAGTTAACATATATTCATTATTTCTAAGGTGGGAAACTTAAATGATGAAGAAAACTATTATTGTTTGTTCTGTTTTATTGTTGGCTCTAAATGTTACTTCTGTTAATGCAGCTGCAAAAGCGAAGTCCTATAAAAACTGTACAGAGCTAAGAAAGGATTATAAAGGCGGAGTTGCCCAATCATCCTCTGCAAAAAACAAAGGTGGTAAAACCAAACATAAGCCTCATGTTTCAAAAGAATTGTATAATGCGAATAAGAAACTTGATCGAGATAAAGATTTAATCGCTTGTGAAAAATAAGTCGTTTATTGGGGATTCCAGGTAAATTCATAAATCCTTATTGCAGAGCCAGCCTTAGCTGTCTATCTCAAACTAAGGTCGGCTCTTTGTTTCGTCTGCTTGCTTTCTATCAGCGCATACACCTTGTTATAGGATGTCAAAATCCTAAACGATTTAAAAATCTCTGGCGCCGATGCACCGCTCTTTCTTATTCACTTTCGTCGGTTTCGCTCCAAATGGCGTCTGCGCCATAACCTAAATACTCACGCACCTCTAGAACCTCACTGCCCCGTATCACAATTTCCATGCCATTTTCAGAGTCCCACTCTGCTCCTCCACCCAGGATGGCTCCGAAAGTATGATCATTTCGATCATAAGGATTTCGATAAAGATCAACTTGCCCTACAGACATAAACTCCAAAATATCCGCGCCATACACCTCACCTAAACCGGGAGGATAATCAGCCGTATCGCTGGACATTTTGAGGTCTTTCCACTCGCATGCTTTCTTGCATATTTCATGTATGGTTTCAGCCGGCAGCTGATTCAGTACGTCTTGTATGTAAATCTCGGCTTCCTTCACACTCATGTCTTCCGTGCTGAAACGATATTCGACATTACATTGGAACAACGCAAGATACCTAAAACCCGACATGCCGCTTTCGTCTGAAGGATCCTCAACTCCAACGTTTTTCAACTGAAACCTTTCGGTCACTCTATCTCCTCCTGAATCATCCGTCTATTTTCGATTTTTATATAATGTAAAATACATCAAACGATCCTTTAAATCAGGCTCTTTAGTGAATCCCAGCTTCTCTAATAACCTTTGTGATTGAACGTTTTCAATTTCCGTTGTCGCTTCGATACAATCAAGTTTCATCAAAGTAAACCCTATTGGAATCAGTTCATGCAAAGCCTCTCGCATGAATCCTTTCCCCCAGTAATCCGGGGATAGATCAAAACCGATCTCAGCTCTTGTTTCTTCTTCGTCCTTTATCCAACAATGAAACCCACATGTTCCAATGAGTTCGTTCTTGTCTTTTCCGAACAGCCCGTACCTGCAGCCCGAATCATGGATATGAAACGTAATAATGTCTACTGCTTCATGTATGTCTTTACATGCTTCGATATCCATAAATTTTGTGACTTCGGGGTAAGAAAAGTGCCTGTATATGGATTCAGCATCATCAAGTGTTAATTCTCGCATGAACAGTCTACTGGTTTCAATCATCGGAAATTCTACCATTCGTAATCGCCCTTTACTTTAAATTAAACCTCATTGAACTTCTCCTAGTTCTTCTATTCTCGACTGCACGGCAAAAAACCTTTTGTCACACGGACGTTTTCAGTCACCAATGCAGCGCTGATACACTACAGAACGAACAGAGGGAAAAGCTATGATCGCTCAGGTATGCGGTGAACGAAGGGAAGTTGACTTTTATCCATAACCATACTACAATGTGTAGTATGGGGTGAGATAGGAATGAAGATTAAGAAAATGAATATCGAGGGCGAGGGCCTGAATCGATTTTTTGGACCACTGGAGTCAAGAATTATGGATATTCTCTGGTCTTCGGAGGCACTGAGTATCAAGGAAGTGCAGTCGATCCTGAATCATGAGAGCCCGATCTCGATCAATACGGTGATGACCGTCATGAATCGTCTTCTGGATAAAGGCCTGCTGACAAAGGCAATGACGGGAACCGGCCGGACACGGGCAGCCAAGTTCAGCCCGCTGCAGTCGAGGGAGCAGTTTCTCACCGAACAGACGAAAGAAGTGTCGCAGGGACTCATTCAAGAGTATGGGAGCTTGGTCGTGAACCACATGATCGATGCGTTGGATGATGTCGATCCCGAGGTGATCGCAAAGCTGGAGCGTAAATTAAACGATATCAAACGCGGGAAAAAGCAATGAATCCTGCCATTCGGCTAAAATGTGCCTACGCGCTGATGATCGCATTCGTAGCTGTTGTCATGGTACATATGGGAATGCTCATTACATACCAGATTCGAAACGGAGTGGTTCAAGGCCCCATACTGAATTACGCCTTAATCGACATTGTCATTGCGTATACCCTTGGTCAGATCATTTGGAGAAGTACCCGGCAGTTGGTTTTATCGCAAAAATGGTTAAGGCACTTCCGTGCCAACAGGCACGACAAATTAACCAAGCGGCTCAATTACAAATACCGCGACTGGGGCACGGAAATCATCGTGGTACAGGACGATGCCTTTGTGGCTCTGACGCTGGGTCTTCTGCGACCGAAAATTGTCGTATCCACTACCGTTTTAGAGATGTTTACTGACAAGGAAATAAAGGCGATTTTACTGCATGAACGATATCACTGCCGCAATTACGATGGATTAAAAATGTTTTTTTCGGCCTTGCTGGCAGATGCCTTTGGATATTTGCCGATCGTTAAACCGATTCTTCGCTACTATCAGACGTGGCAAGAGCTGTTTGCTGACCGCTACGCCATCCGGCAGATGGGTACGGAGCAGTATTTAGGCAGCGTCTTATTACAATTAGCGAAACTCGGTAAGCTTCAGCGGTATGAGACAGCCGTGCATTTTACGAATACGACATTGGAGTACCGGGTCATGCAGGTTCTTGAGCCTGATCGAGGGGTCCATGTTCCGTTAGCCCTGCTGAAGCCTTTTCTGAGATCCTGTTCCATTTTGCTGCTCCTCATGTTGGGCGGGGATTCATAATCCCTTTTTTTTGAATGATTACACTACAATGTGTAGTTCAATCACAATCGCGTTTAGACGGAAGAATTTATCAAATAGGAGATGAACATATGCACAATGAACTCATTCATATCGGACCTCTGACCATTTACGGCTATGGATTGATGATCGCAATCGGAATCCTTATCGCTTATAAGGTTGTTGCTTATAGAGCAGCTTCTAGACAAGTAGAACTATCCCATGTTTCCTCTCTGACTTTCTGGAGCTTATTAGGCGGATTGGTCGGCGCTAAGCTTTTATTTTGGATCACTCAAATGAACCATATCATCCAGGATCCCTCGATGGTTCTGAATTTTTCGGAAGGATTCGTGGTGTACGGTGGAATTATCGGGGGGATTGGGGTCGGTTATGCCTATTGTAAGAAGAAAAAGATAAACTTTCTAAAATACCTTGACCTTTTTGTGCCCTCCCTTGCATTAGCGCAGGGCTTTGGAAGAATCGGCTGCCTTCTCGCCGGTTGCTGCTACGGTGAAGAAACGGAGGGTTGGTTTGGAATTACGTTTCACGATTCCGAGCTTGCCCCGAATGATGTCAAACTCATTCCTACGCAAATATTAGAGAGCGTATTCAGCTTTTCTATTTTTTTCTTGCTGATCTATATTGCTAGAAGAAAAAGACCTAACGGCCTAGTAGCAGGTCTTTATCTCATACTTTATAGTTTAGGGAGATTTATTATCGAATTTTTCAGAGGCGATATCATCCGAGGCCAGTTCGGTGCTCTCGCTACTTCGCAGTGGATCGCATTAGCCGTTGTTTTGCTCACGTGCATCGTATTCTTGACCCGGACTCAAAAAAAGATGACGGCATAGGATACAGATCATTATATTGGTATCCACTAAGTACCCGGGCAAAAGACAGAAGTCCTTAATTGCATTGAGCTTTCTGACTAAAGCAAAGAGAACTCAAAACAGGACGGGGCCCTGCCTTCATCAATGAAAGCCGAGCCCCGAGGGTGCCTTCTGTTCGCTAGCCGAACTGAATCCCGTGTTCACTGCATCTGTGCATTTCCGTACATGCTCGACATTGCATCAAGCATACTGCAGAGGAACGGCTGATCGGATCGTTTACTCCTCCTCTGGCTGACCTAATGACTGCGCCGTAAACCGGTAAAATGCCATGGCATCCTCCACGGTGCTAAAGCCAGCTTGGGCAATCTTATCGCTGCCTCCGCCTTTTCCTCGATAATCCGCCAGATGCTGTTTGAAAAAAGCACCGCAGGCAGGTCCGCTCTCTCCTCCTTGAGCGAGAACCACCTTATGGTCCGCGTTGGACGCGAAAAGCACGATAACCTCGGCTTGTTCGGTAAGCTTGGCCGCCAAGTTCTGCATATCCTTCATCGGCTTGTCCGCAAAAACATGTTTGACCAGTCTGCCTTGGCGCTCAGCCAACAGCTTCCCGGCCAGGTAAGCGTCATTCTCGGCCTTCACTGCGTTTAGTTCAGCCTGGAGCTGCTTCTGCTCCTGATCCCATTTGGCAATCCGGTCCAGAATCTCTTCCTTTGCCGTATTGAACCTGGCTGACAGGCTTCCGAGAATCTCCATTCCGGCATTAAATTCTTTCAACGCCCGATACCCGCACTTAAAATAAAGACGCATTTGTCCCTTCTGCTTCTCTGCTCTCAGCAGCTTGATCATCCCGATCTCACCCGTTGCCGAGACATGGGTGCCGCCGCATGCGTTATATTCGATACCTTCGATTTCAACGATCCGAATATCGTCGGTTACCTTCGGCTGCTTCACCAGCGGCAGGGCGGCCGCCTGCTCCCGGCTCACAACATAGTTCGTTACCTGTCGATTAAGGTAAATCTGGTCGTTGACTTCCAGCTCCAGCATCATCAGCTGATGCTGAGGCAGATCCGATCGGGCGATATCGATGGTGGCATAATCCTGACCCAGGTGGAAGCTGAGCGTCTCCGCCTCGCATACCTGCAGACACATGGCGGACAGCAGGTGCTGACCGCTATGATGCTGCATATGGTCGAACCTTCTGTCCCAATCCAACCGGCAGGTTACCTCTTCCCTCTCCGGTAAACGTTCGATTTTGTGCAGTATCTCTCCGTCCTCCTGAACGACATCAAGAACCGGGATTTTATCGATCCACCCGAGATCACAGGGTTGTCCTCCGCCATGCGGATAAAAGGCCGTCTCTTCCAGTACCAGGTAGGTCCCGTCCTCCCGTTCCAGCTTCCGCGTGATTCGTGTCTCCCACTCCCGGGTATAAGCGGATTCGTAATACAGCTTCTTTGTCATCTTCATGTCCTCACAGTTCCCAAGTTATACATTCATACTGATATCAGCTTACTATAAAACGGTCCCGCAGCGCCAAATTCCATTCAATAAAAAAAGACCGCCTGCCGGCGATGCCAACAGCACGGTCCTTGGACAAGAGGTTCGGGCATTACCTCATAGGTTCCATCCTCTTTCCGCAATGCAACTACCGATCATGAAATCCTTCCCCATGATGAATCCGGGGGCTTGCTATATGGATTTTATTCTGCGATCACAAAGCTTTCTTCTTCCTCTTTAATAGGCAGATCAGCTACCGTCACCTTCTGTACGGACGCCCGTTTCAATGAACGCATGCAATGGACCAGAAAATCAATTTGTGACGCTTCCCCTTGAAATTCCGCTTCCACACTTCCATCCTGTAAATTTCTCACCCATCCCGTTAAATTCATTCTTCGAGCGATGCAATATATTTCCAAGCGAAACCCTACCTTCTGCACCTTCCCGGAAAAAACAGCTTTTGTTCTGACGATGTTGCCCGGTGTGCGTTCAGGTAACTTAACACGGTTGGCATGCCAAATGACATAGTCATTTCTTAATTTCTTAAGTACGCTCATTTCCCCGCAGCCTCCTTATATAAATTGGGATTCCTTCACTTCCACATCGTGTAAACAACATAAATCGCTGCTGCATCAAACCACTACTTAACGCGCTTGATAATCTCTTTTAAGCAATGCGTAGATGACCGTATCCACGAATTGATTCCTCCAATAAAAATGCTGCTTCAATGTCCCTTCTTCATTTAATCCCAGCTTCTCCAGCAACTTTCTTGATGCCGTATTCTCTGGCTCTACGAATGCTTCAATCCGGTTTAACCCAAGATGATTAAAGCCGAACTCCATGATTTTCTGAATCGCCTCCGTCATGTAACCTTGCCGCCAATATTCTGGTGCCAGCTCATATCCAATCTCAGCTTTATAGTGATGTTTCATCCAACCATGATATCCGCATGTTCCAATGACTCTGCTTTCCGACCGTAAAGCGATTCCCCAGCGAATGGCCTGATTGTTTTCAAACCTTTGATTCCATCTATGAATCAGTTCTTCTGCTTGTTCAATATGCGTAAAACTCTCCACATCATAAAATTTCGTAACGGTGTCCATAGAGAAATAATGAAAGATGTCTCTAGCATCCTCTGGTATAATTTGTCTTAATACCAATCTTTCTGTTTCTAATAGGGGGAATTGAGGCATGTTGTTCTCCTTACATGGTTTGGGTCATTACATGGAATCTACTTCCTTATACAGATAATTTCGATAGCTCTTAAAACCATTTTTTATATAGAATTGACTAGCACTTTCATTGTCCGACCAATAATCTAATTGTATTTTGTTTATTCCATTCTTTTTGGCAAAGTTATTAATAAAGTTCATTAAGAGTCGTCCAATTCCTTTATTTCGGTGCACTTTCATTATTCCTAATTGATGAATGTACACGGATCGATATGATTTCATAAATACGTTCTCCGGATATTCCCGAATTTCTAGCCAAGCATAACCAAGAGATTGACCTTCATCTGTAACGATATAAAAATAATAATTAGGTGTTGATACTATCTTCTTAAAAAATTCATTCACTTCTTCAAAATCATATTCCTTAAAATACTCCGGATAGAGCGAAACATGAATTTCATGAACTTCCTTATTCAGCATTGCGATTTCTTCAGAATTTAAAGACTGCGAGATCTTCATGAGGATCCCCCTCTACCATTCATTTAGAAAATTCGTATATATCCCTACCAGTTTACTTAGAATCTCAACACTTTCCGGAGCATGATCGGTCTCTAAAGAATGGTTGGCATTAGGAATTTCGATGACCTCAGTGGCCTTGTCTAGGTGAATTTGGTTTGCAAGTTCATGATGAAACACTTCATCCTTTGAACCATAAACCACAAGTCCCTTAAACCTGTTGATATAGGGGATGGTGTCTTTAATCGGCGTCAAAAATAGATGTTTTATAGAAGTGTCAAGTTTTTCATGAACTTCTCCAGCAACGATTGTGCCTATGCTCTTACTAATAAAAACAATCTCTTTATACTTGCTTATGATTCGTTGAACCGATTCGTGGCACTCTTCTATTACTCTTTGCAGATCATGAATATCCAAATCCGTTCTCGCGGCTTGATATCCATATTCAAGCACCATTAAGTCATAACCACTTTGAATCGCTGAAGCTCCAGCAAAATGTAGAATGGGCTTGTCACAGGGATAGTTTTTTCCGGGGAACAGAATAACCAACTTACGATTGTCCTCTTGAAGTTGATAATATTTTTGTCTCATTTCCGTTTTCCAAAACGAGGGCATCGTTAAAATTTCTACTTTCATTGTTTCCATCCTCTCCGGCTTCAGGTGATTTTTCAGCTAACATCTTTTCTCCGCACTTCTTCAGTACCTCCATATTACGTATATTCGCGCTCTTCGTAAATACTCCCAGTCATGGGTAGGATATCTCTTTCCTTCCGTATCGCTTCTGGCCCCGAGGCACCAAATCTTCAAAATCGTTCTATGTACATGTTTCATCCCTTGACAAAGTGGGTAAATGTATAAAACATATTATTGCACCGTAGCAGTTATACGGTCCTACTCAACAAGGACTCGTTGCCTGCCAACGCATTTTGCATATATCCATTTGGGCTGAGAGAAGCAGTGGCGTAGCTGCTTGATTCTCACAGGTATATCAGGATTCATGGATGAAGACACAAATGATCCTTATATACGAATAGGGGCTAAAAGGCTTGGAATACTTCCTTCGGATGGATGTAATAAGGGATTGCACACCGCTTAGAACGCTAATATGCATATAAAGGTGGAATTTGGGGCATGAAAGTCTATGCCTTATCAAAGATTGCCGACTTAAATTGTTAATACCCTCAGGGTTTCCTCTTGGTTTTTCTCCACCCCTTGATGATGCGCTTAATCCTATTCCATTTTGATTTCTTTTAGAGCTAACTTGCTTAGCTTCATTTCTGTTTCTACATAACGAGGCTGCCGCCTTCCCTACTCAGCAATATACTTTTCCTCAACTCTTTTTTGGGTCCCCGATGGATGATATGCCAAATGCTCCGCATAATATGGATACTGCTTGCAAAGGGGCGATTGAATGATAGTACTGGAGCATGTGAACAAGGTTTATGATAATGGCTTTCACGCGCTGAAGGACATTAATCTCGAATTCAAAAAAGGGGAAATTACCGTCCTCATCGGTCCGAGCGGCTGCGGCAAATCAACAACCATGAAGCTGATCAACGCGCTCAATACGCCATCCTCGGGCAAAGTTCTGATTGACGGTCAGGATATCTCCAGATTGAATCCGGTTGAACTGCGGCGCAATATCGGCTATGTCATTCAAAGCGTTGGTTTATTTCCGCATATGAATATCTCCAAGAACGCGGGCGTGGTTCCGCGTCTGAAGAAGTGGGATAAAGACAAAACAGATCAAAAAGTAAATGAATTGTTGGACATGGTCGGACTGGATCACACCATTTATGGCACTCGCTATCCATCCGAGCTAAGCGGCGGGCAACAGCAGCGCGTAGGCGTCGTGCGGGCGCTTGCGGCTGAACCCGATATCATCCTGATGGACGAGCCGTTCTCCGCACTGGATCCCATCAGCCGGGAGCAGCTTCAGGATGAGCTGATCCGGCTTCAGCAGGAGCTCAATAAGACCATTATTTTTGTGACGCATGATATGGATGAAGCTATTAAAATCGCGGATACCATCGTTCTGATGAAAGATGGCGAAGTGGTTCAAACGGGTAGACCGGACAGCATATTACGGCATCCCGCAAATGATTTTGTGCGTGACTTTATCGGTTCGAAACGTCTGCAAAATGAGAATGAAAGCGCCTATGAAATTCCGCTTGTGGATGAAGTGATGATTACGAATCCGGTCACGGCATTCCCGAGCCGGGGATTGGCTGAAGCCATCAAGATGATGGAAATGAAGCGGGTCGATTCGCTGCTGATCGTGGACCGTAACCGTCAGCTTCAAGGCGCGGTTTCGATCTACCGGGTACTCGACCAATACGGCGAAGAAGGCAAAACCGTCGCGGATGTGATGCATCCGGTCCGTTTTTCCGTAGCTTCGGGAAGCACGCTTCCGCAGGCCATCGAGATTATGGACAGCCACCAGCTCAGCAATCTCCCTGTCGTAGACAGCAATAACCGGTTCCTCGGATTAATCACAAGAGGCAGTGTGGTTAAACATCTGGCCGAAGTCTATCCAACGATGGTTCCTCCGGTGCTGAACGGAGAGGGTGAGTGATATGAATGCATTTTGGAGCTTCATCACGGATCGTTATCCGGATATTCTGAAGGCTTTGCAGGAGCATCTGGTCCTCTCGTTCTCTGCCGTGCTGCTCGGGACCGTGATTGCCGTACCGATCGGAATCCTGCTGGTCTACAACCGGGTCGGCTGGTTGAACAGCATCGTCTTTTTCGTTGCGAATCTGTTTCAGACGGTACCGAGCCTGGCGCTCCTGGCGATTCTGATTCCGCTGCTTGGGATCGGCATGAAGCCGGCCATACTCGCATTGTTTCTGTATTCCCTGATGCCTATTCTGCGGAATACCTATGACGGTTTTCACTCCGTGGATAAAGGCGTGCTCAATTCGGCCAGGGGAATGGGATACAGCACCGCCCAAACGATTTTGAAAATTCAGCTTCCCCTATCGCTTCCTTACATCATGTCCGGTGTCCGCATTACGACCGTGTATATCATCAGCTGGGCAACCCTGGCTTCCCTGATCGGTGCTGGCGGTTTAGGCCAGCTGATCGTATCTGGACTTGGGGTTAACAAACCCGAGATGATATTCATCGGTGGCATCGGTGCAATTCTGTTGGCGCTTGTAGCTGACGGACTGCTTGGTCTGCTGGAGGGCTGGCTGAGCAAGCACTACCATCAGAATCAAACCCGGGACGCTGCGATATGAGTAACTTCAACCGTATACAGCAAGCCGGACGGAATAAGGAAGGCGTGATGAAACTGAACAAGCTGAAAAGGATGCCGATGTTAATCTGCCTGATGGCTCTTGCCGCTATTACCTCCGCATGCGGAATTCAAAGCGACCTTACCATCGGGACGCAAACCTATACCGAAACCAAGATTATTGCCGAAATGTATAAAGCGCTGATTGAAGACCAAACCGATCTGAAAGTCGATGTTATTCCGGATCTGGCATCTAGTTCATTGGTCATCAATGCGATGAAACGAAACGACGTTCAGATGGCGACGCTATATACCGGTGAGATTTTCAACAACCATTTCCCGATCAGCGGCACCAAAGACCGCGATAAAGTCTTGAAGGAGGCACAGGAGGGATTCCAGGAACACTTCGGGTTCACCTGGATGAATCCGCTGGGTTTCGAGAACACCTACGCATTCACGGTAAGAAAGGATCTTGCGGAAGCCAACGGGTACGCCAAAATTTCCGATGTCAAAAAAGACATGGCCTCCATGAAGCTTGGGGTAGATACGACTTGGCTGGAGAGAAGCACGGATGGATATCCGGCATTCTCCAAAGCATATGACATCAAATTCGGTCAGGTCTTCCCCATGGAGATCAGCCTGGTCTATAGCGCGGTAGCCAATGAGCAGGTGGATATCGTGTTGGCCTATTCCACGGATTCCCGGCTGAAAGCCTACCAGTTGCAGACGCTTCAGGATGACCAGCAATTCTTCCCTCCCTATGATGCAAGTCCGGTATTGCGTTCGGACCTTTTGAAGAAGCATCCTGAAATTGAGGATACGATAGCGCCTTTAATCGGTCATCTGGATGCAGATACGATGATATCGCTTAATTATCAGGTGGACATTGAGAAGAAAAGCGAGCGGGAAGTCGCGATCGCGTATTTGAAAGAGCAGGGCTTCTTGAAAAGCTAAAGGAGGGTAAGCATGGAAAGCGAACATTTAACATTTTCCGACTTTTTGTCGTATATATCACGAAATCAAGAATTGCTCTGGGAGTATTTCATCCAGCATATTACGATGGTGGTTATCGGGCTGGGGCTGGCATTCATCGTCGGCGTGCCGCTTGGCATTCTCTGCTCTAAGAGTAAATGGGCGGCCAAGATCATTTTGTTTATCACCAATATCCTACAGGTGGTACCAAGCTTAGCCATGCTCGTGGTTCTCATGTTATGGATGGGACTCGGAACGACAACGGTCATGGTGGGACTCTTCCTGTATTCCCTGAATCCAATCGCGCGGAATACGTACGTGGGGTTAAAACAGGTGGATCCCAGCTATCTGGAATCGGGAAAAGGTATCGGGATGAGCCCTCTCCAAATGCTCGTGAAAGTACGTTTTCCGCTGGCGCTGACGTACATCATGTCGGGCCTGCGTATCGCGGCCGTTATTGCCATCGGCGTGGTAACGATCGCTCCCCTCGTGGGAGGAGGCGGGCTGGGACGAGAAATTTACGCTGGACTAAACAGCAACAACTCCCTGCGGATTTTTGCAGGCGCCATTCCTGCCGCGGTGCTGGCAATCGTTGCGGATATCGTGCTCGGCATGCTGCAGCGTAAGATGGATCTAGCCAAGCGGAAGTCAGCCGGTGCGGCTCCATCGCCTGCGAAAATGCAAAATATAAACTGAAGTTTGCAGAGAGTACATTCCAAAAGGGCATCCCCGAGATCTTAGATCTTTCGGGGGCTCTTTTCTTCTTATTCCTTTAGATAATCCAAGACATTGTTTAAGTAACTTTCAATGGATTGCGAAGAATCAATAGTCAGACACTTTATATCTAATGGTCGTTTACTTTCATTTAATCCAGATATAAATGATTCTTCAGTCGTCTCCGATATTTGGCTTATCATTCGTTTTCGATTTTGAAGTCTGTTACAAATTTCCTTGTAATCGTTGAGGTAACATTCTATATATTTGTATTGAGCTTCATATTTACTTGCTAATCGCAATCCATGATCCAGCATCTCCGAATATAAACAAGGAGCATCAAATATAACATCATGACCTTGCGATAAATAAAACTCGACCAAATCCCAATCAACCGTGTATGCAATTTTGCCAAGATGTTTCATTTCAATATCAAGTCCTTCTGCTGACTTTAATATTGCCGTTTTAGATATATCATGGTCAACAATGACAGCCCCAGTTATATTTGCAATTCGTCTAGCAAGCGTTGATTTTCCAGAGCCCGGAAAACCCGACATTTGGAGAAAATACACTTCAGCACCTCGATTTACTCTTATTTTAACTAATCTAATATTGTTTTTTCTCTAGGTACTGTGCTTTTCACAAATTCCTGTCTAATATCTTCCTTAAGCACCTGTTTCAATCGGTCTCTACCCATTTGATCAAAACGATGCTGTACTTTCATTACATGTTCTTGACAGATTTGATCTGGCTTTCTATTCTTTCATAATCTTCATAACTGTCATACTCCCATATAGCGAATACCTCAGTATTGTTTTCATCTCTATCGAACATCCACCGTCCAATTAATCTAGCGCCATACTTTAACTGAGACGGCAGTAATATCTCGTTAAATAATTGATTAAACTCTTCTAAAAATGACGGTTCAACTATATAAGTTTTTCTTCTATAGATCATTTTTTGTCCTTTCTGTTTTTCGGGAATTTCCTAACAGTTGAATTGCAAGATGTATCATAGCTTAAAGTAAATAATTATTTTCTTCGTTGGCCAGCTTTAGCGTCCTGATTTCATATGATTTGCACCCCGATGCAATGAATGGGTCAGAATTTGCAATATTTGTTGCTTCATTTAAATCCTCTGCTTGAATCAAGACCATTCCTCCAGGATAATCCGAAAAAGGGCCACAGAGCATAAGTTTGCCTTGTGATTCTAGGCCTCTTAAATACTCCACATGACTCTTAATGATTTCTTGATTTAACGGTTTTTGATTGGTCATTAAATAAACAAATGTCATCTACTTCTCCTCCTCCGCAAGCCGTCCGAGCATCCAACACAAGATCACGGGGAGCACCATCTAGCGTGCACCTCCTTTCACCCGTGTTTTTTGTTTATGGCACATCTCCGGCTTTAACTTGATGGAACTATGCGAAGATTGGCTGGGAGCTTGCGGCTCGCTGCTTAGCCCCAAAGATTTGCAATCTCTCCCCACTGTAGAAGGGACAATCTTTAATATGGTCGATTCAGTTTTATATTCGCCAGTGCCTGATCTTAATAATGGCAACCCTTTCCTGATTTTATATGATTCCGGAAAAAACAACCATCCTTTATGCTGAATATGTCAAAAGCACATCAAAATGGAGGAGGAACTACGGTTTATGCAGATGAGCAGGAACATCATCAAAAAGCTTATACCTGTTATAACATGTCTGGGACTGGCTGCCACAGCGATTGTCGGCTGCAGCAGTGAGGAAATGCCAAAGGGGAGTACGGAATCCACAGAGTTCACCCAACCTTTGAGCAACTTATCGTATTGGAAACAGATGCATTCCGACGCAGCCGCTATTATGAAAAGCTATGGTGAGATTACCGCTATTCAAGAAATCGAAAATAAAACCGGTGTCAAAATCGATTACCAACACCCGGCCCAAGGCCAAGCTGGCGAACAATTCAACTTGATGATGGCCTCGAAATCGCTGCCCGATGTCGTTGAGTATACGTGGAATAATTATCCGGGAGGCGCTCAAAAAGCGATTAAGGATGGTAAAATCATTCCATTAAACGACTATTTGGACGATTCGCCTAACTTCAAAAAGCTGCTGGACGAAAACCCGGAATGGAGAAGACAGGCTTCGACGGACGATGGCGATATTATCGGTTTCCCATTCATCCGCCCCGTGAGAAAACTGCAAACCCACTCCGGCCCGGTTATACGTAAAGATTGGTTGGACAAGTTGGATTTGCCTACTCCTAGAACCATCGACGAATGGTATACCGTTTTGAAAGCGTTTAAGGAACAAGATCCCAACGGAAACGGAAAGGCGGATGAAATTCCGATCATGATGGGAGCAGGCGAGCTTGCTTTTACTGGCGCTTTTGGCATCCCGAACGGCTTCTATCACGAAGGAAATACGGTCAAATATGGCCCCGTTCAACCCGAATATAAGCAATACCTTACAACCATGAACCGTTGGTACAATGAGGGCTTGCTGGACAAAGACTTTGCAGCCAATGACAGCAAAATGTACGATGCCAAAATAACCGGCAATCAGGTCGGTGCGGCTGTTATGGCTGTAGGCGGAGGGATGGGCAGGTTTATGGATTTAATGGAGTCCAAGGAACCGCAATTCAAGCTTATTGCCACACCCTATCCGACATTGCAATCTGGCGATAAACCGATATTCGGTCAAATGGACAATCAAATTGTAGGCATATTCACTGCTATAACCGGAAGCAACAAGCACGTTGCTGAAACTGTAAAATTCTTCGATTACTTCTATAGTGAAGAAGGACGAATGATCATGAACTTCGGTAAAGAAGGCGTATCCTATACGATGGATAACGGTTATCCGAAGTATACGGACTCCGTCATGAACAATCCGGAAGGATTGCCGCTTGCCCAATCCGTTAAAAAGCATGTCTTGTCCGCTGATGCCGGTCCTTTCTTGCAGGATGTACGCTATATGGAGCAATATGCGGCCAGACCGGAGCAGCAAGAAGCTTTAACCGTCTGGGCAGAACCTTCGAATGAAAAAAGAATGCCTCCGATCACCATCGCCCGGGAAAACAATAGCCGATATGCCTCGATCATGAACGATATCGATACGTATAAAAATGAAATGATCGTTAAATTCATTATGGGCGCAGAATCGCTGGATAAGTTCGATGAGTATGTCGCTACCCTGAAAAGCATGGGTATCGACGAGGCAATTCAAATGCAGCAATCCGGATTGGAACGCTACAACGACCGATAACAGGCCTACTACACTGGAGACGGAAAGCTTGCAGCTTGCCGTTCTCCAGTATTCAAAGAAGGAGTAAACCATGCCTAATGTACAGAGAAACATTGTGAAGACGACAACGGGGAACCGGGCAGAGAAGAAATGGAGCATGATAAAAAAGGACATCATTCGGAACCGCTACATTTATCTTATCCTGCTGCCCGTCGTTGCCTACTACATCGTTTTTCATTACGGACCCATGTATGGTCTGCAAATCGCTTTTAAAGATTACGGACTTGCCGACGGAATTTGGGGAAGTCCATGGATGGGTTTCGATCATTTTGAAAGTTTTTTTGGAAACTACTATTTTTGGAGACTGATTCGGAACACCTTGCTGATCAATATCTATGAATTGCTGTTTGCGTTCCCCGCTTCGATCATACTTGCCTTATTGCTTAATGAGATTCGCAGGAGCTTTTTTAAACGGATCGTCCAGACGATAAGCTATCTCCCGCACTTTATCTCCATCGTCGTTGTAGTCGGGATGATGATCGATTTCTTTGCCCGCGACGGTCTGGTGAATCAACTTCTTGGCATGATCGGACTTGAACCGATTGCCTTCATGCAGGAGCCGGGGTGGTTTCGCTTCATGTACGTCTCTTCCGGCGTCTGGCAGGGAATCGGATGGGGCTCTATTATCTATCTCGCCGCCATAGCCAACATTGATCCGACGCTCTATGATGCGGCCCGGATTGACGGAGCGGGACGATGGAAACAGACCTTGCATATTACCCTGCCCGGGATCATGCCGACCATTGTGATATTGCTCATTCTCAACATGGGATCCATGCTTTCCGTTGGGAGCGAGAAAATTATTTTGATGTACAATCCGATGACCTATGAGACGGCCGATGTCATCTCTACCTATGTATTCAGGAAAGGTATACTGGGAGCCGATTTCGGTTATACCGCTGCCGTTGGGCTATTCAATTCGGTCATCAGCTTCATTCTGATTGTACTCGCCAATTCCATTAGCAAACGAGTGAGTGAACATAAATTGTGGTAAGGGAGGAACGGTATGTTTCACAAACGCAGCCTGGGTGAATCGATATTTTCCGTCGTCAATACATGCTTCATGCTCCTGCTTTGCTTCGTCACGCTTTATCCGTTCCTGTACGTATTATTCGCATCTTTAAGCGATCCTGCAGAAATCGCCCGATTTCGCGGCATGCTGTTTTTCCCTACCGGGTTTAATCTGGATGCGTATAAAGCCGTCATGGATAATCCCATGATTCTGACCGGTTACCGGAACACCCTCTTCTATGTCGCTGGCGGCACAATCATCAACCTAATCATGACAACGCTCGGTGCCTATGCCCTTTCTCGCCGCAACGTCTATTTCAACAATTCCATCATGCTCATCATCGTGATCACGATGGTGTTCAATGGGGGCCTCATTCCAACCTTTCTGCTGGTGAACAGTCTCGGCATGCTGGATACGCCTTGGGCTCTTCTCTTGCCCGGGGCTATCAGTTCATTTAACTTGATCATTATGCGGACCGCCTTTCAAGCGGTACCCGTTAGTTTGGAGGAATCCGCGCGGATCGACGGGGCCAATGATTGGATCATTATGAGCCGAATCATTGTTCCTCTTTCGATGCCTGTTATTGCCGTCATGGTTTTGTGGTATGCAGTGGGACATTGGAATTCATACTTTAGCGCATTGATTTATTTGCGTGATCGGGAGTTATTTCCCTTGCAGTTAGTGCTCCGTGAAATTCTGATCTCGAACAGTACGGACAGCATGACGACCGGCGCAGCAGCCACAGACCGGCTGGACATCGGGATCACGATCAAATATGCGACGATTATCATCTCTACACTTCCGATATTATGCCTATACCCGTTTCTGCAAAAGTATTTTGTGCACGGTGTCCTGATCGGTGCGTTAAAAGAATGATCATCACACGAATCGGTCATCCAATGAAGGGAGCAAGCTTGCTCTTCCCGAAATATATGGGACTGAGCAAGCTTTTCTATATTAGGAGTGATCGCCATGTTATCAATCATTCGAAGAAAGAATGCCGAGAGCCGAAGAAGAAGCCTGTTCATCAGGATGCTCGTATCCAATTGTCTTCTGCTCCTGCTTCCCATCCTGATTTGGTTTGTGTTCTATACCAATATTGAACATATCATGAAATCCAATGCGGAACGGTCCAATCTCGGCATGTTGGAGCAGATGCGTCTCAATATAGACAGCCATTTCAAAGAAATTGAACAGTTATCCCATCAGATTATACTCAATCCGAAGCTGCGTTATTTATTAGATACGGAAATCAAAGACTTGTCAGAACGGTATCATTTGGTCCAGTTTACAAGAGATTATTTAACAATGCATTCGAGAATGACCAAGGATTTTGTGTACGATTTCTATATTTTTTTGGACCGAAGCGATTCTGTGATCAAACCGAATCTCGTAACCGATTCTCACAATTTTTATGATAAATATTATCGCTTTGAACATCTGACCTATGAAGAATGGCTTAAGCAGATGAAGAGCTATCATAGTCAAACCTACCTGCCGTCCTCCACCTTACAACGAAACGGCTACCTGAAGGATGACCCCATGCAAGTGATTACCTTTATGCAATCGTTGCCGGTCGAAGAAACATCCAATATGAAAGGGAATCTTACGGTTCTGATTGATGAAACCAAGATTCACGAAATGACACGACAAATTGAGTCCGCAAACGGGAGTTCCGTTTATATCGTGAACCAAAATCATGAACTCATCAGCAGTACCCCTGGTGCAAGTCCGTTATCAAACTCGATATTGAATGAACTGAAGTCGAACTCCGGTTTACGCAATTACAATCTGAACGGTCAAGATGTAACGGTATCATTCACAACCTCGGGACAAGTCGGATGGTACTATATTGCTGTGATGCCTTTGAATGTATATTTGCAGAAAGTGAAACAAATGGAGCAACTTGCGCTGTGGCTTCTCTTGCTATGTATCCTTGCGGGGAGCGCGGCTGCATATGGAATCGCGTATCGAAACTATTTTCCAATCAAAAGAATGATAGAGGCGATTCAGGCCGGAAAGTCTCATCCACGTAAACCGGCTGTGAATGAATTTGACTACATCCTGGAAATGATGAAAATTTCCTGGGACGAGGAAAGACATATTAAAAACAAACTGACTCAACAACTCCCCATTCTGCGTTCTAACTATTTACATCGTGTGCTTCAAGGCTACTTTGAGCCTCCAGAGCAAATGAAACAATCGCTGGAATTTATGGGCATCCATTTTCCGTTTCCTCATTTTATTGTCATTCTCGTTCAAGTGGACGACATGACCCGGTTCGCACCGAACCAAAGTGAAAAACAATGGGCATTGGTGCGATTTATCATCTCCAATCTGGCTGAAGATACAGTCTATGAAGGCCATACGATACATACGATCGACTTGGAGAAAGACCGGCTGGCCCTGCTCGTTAATCTAATGCCGGATCAGATGGATCATCCGACTTGCCGGGTGAAGGACATCGCATCCGGATTGCATCGCATGCTGGAGACTAGGTTCAAGCTGGAAATCAGCATAGCCATAAGCGGCGTTCATAAGGGCCAGCATCAGATTGGAGAAGCCTATTTGGAAGCGGCTGCCGCCTTGGAGTACAGGATGGTCAATGGGCAGCTATCGACCTTTTACTACCATGACATTCGCCAGAAAAAGCTGCAGTATTATTACCCCGTCGAAACCGAGCTGCAGTTAATCAACTGTATTCGAAGCGGCGATACAGAGCAAGTGGTCCAACTGCTTACACAGCTGTTCGATCGAAATTTCCGCGACGAATCCATCACTCCGGAGCTTGGGAGATGCCTATTATTCAGTCTTGCCGGTACCCTGCTGCGTATACTGGCATCTGATTCGGATACGCTGGCCTACCGGAAGCTTACAGAAGGTGACATCCACCCTGTGCGTTTCCTGCTTTCCTGTAAAACAACCGACGAAATGTTTGAAAAAGCGAAGGACCTGTATGTATCGGCCGCCGAATCGTTCAAACTGGAACGAAGCGATCACAATGAACAGCTCCTGCTGCAAATTCAAACCTGCATTCAAGCGAATTACGCCGATCCAAATATGAGCTTGAATTTAGTGTCTGAGCATTTGCAGATCACGCCGCAATATATTTCACAATTTTTTAAAAGAGTGAGTGGACAGAACTTCAACGACTATCTGACTGTCGTACGCATGGATCACGCTAAGAAACTGATGTCGGATTCTGGACTGACCAACGCACAGATTGCCAAGATGGTCGGTTATACAAGCGATACTGTTTTCATTCGGGTTTTTAAGAAGGTCGAAGGCATTACTCCCGGTAAATATAGAGAGAGTATGACGAAATGTGCTGGATTAAGTGAATAGGAATATATACTACATTTTTCTACATTGGCAGCACATCTCTCCTTAAAAGAAAGGATGTGCTGCTGTAGTTTTGCGCTCATATTTCTCCGAGGATTTTTATCATTGCTCGTCTTTTTTTCATGGACCATAGAGCACAATTATATGGACTCTACTAACCGCTCCTCCGGAATAAAAACCGGTTCTAATCATAAGCTTATACAAGAAAGCCATAAAAGGAGGGTTAAGTGAATTGACGAAAGTTAAAGTTAGTTTACGGCCCATTGTTAGCAAGCTAAATTTACCCACTGTGTTGAAAACAACGATTCTTCCGGGCGACTCCATCGAAAGATTATTTATTGCGACTCAGGTAGGAGAGATCTTTTACATAGGAAGCGGAGTTATAGAGACTTTCTTAGATATTCGTCCGCGAGTTCTGAAACTAGGGGGTTCTAGCGGCGGATATGATGAACGGGGACTGCTAGGGCTGGCATTTCATCCCCAATTTTATTATAATCGTCTGTTTTATCTCCATTATTCAGTAGCTGGAACCCAAGGTCCAGGGGCCCTTCCAGGTGCTCCTCCTGAATCTTTTAAGCCTAACCCGTGCGATGCTAGCACCTTAAACCTGAAGTGGGCAAATAGAGAACATCAATACGATCATATCGATACAGTCGAAGAATGGATTCTGCAATCGAATGGCCAACCTCACAAAAGGCGGACGTTACTTAATATCAGAAGGCCATTTTTAAATCATAACGGTGTCAATAGCCTAAACTTTTCCCCTGAAACAGGAAAGCTTGTTTTGACAACCGGTGATGGCGGATCAGGCTATGATCCGTTCAATTTAAGCCAAGACGATATGGAATTCGCAGGTAAAATCATCGAAATTGATGTCGTTAAGAATTCGTATATCGATAATCCGCCCGTAGTTACGCGTTTTAATGAACTGCCCGTACCCATTCAGGAAACGCTTACGGTAATCGCCAAAGGCATTCGCAATATACCCGGCATTTCATTTCAAAGGTTTTACAATCAGTATATCAAATACGTAGGAAATGTCGGACAGGATCTCGTAGAGTCGATTTTTTCGTTCGTTCATTATAAACCGATACCGGTTACTCAGCTTATACAAGCTTCTTTAATGAAAACGGAACCTGACCATGAAGGATTTATTAACTTGGGCTGGCGCGGGTGGGAAGGTGCTTTTCCGACCTCGATCATAACCGGCTGCTCTGCAAATCCGGCTTTGAACGAGAAAACCATTGCTTATTACGAGGAAGCCGTAAGAACTTCCGTACGGCGTCTTCAGCCTCTGACAAGTTATTTTCATGAAGATTCCCGAACCGATAAGTTTAGAGCAACTGCACTTACAGGAGTGCAGCCCTATATGGGATGTGGAATCCCCTCTCTATCGGGAAACGTTGTGTTTACCGATCTGGCTCGAGGGGCTGAATCTCAACTTCCCGTTAGAGGGGTCTTAGCTTACACCAAGGTAAGAACGGATGGTAAGCTAAATGATTTTCATGTTATTGAAACCGATGATCCGTTTGGGTCTCAATCCGCGTATTATGTTAGTCTGGGAACGAATCTGAATCAAACCAGACTCTATTTAGGGGTTTATGGCTCGATGAAAGTGGCTGATGCTAACCAAGGTACCGTTTATGAAATTGTTCCATGATTCATAACGAACCAAATCCGGCCAGAATAATGGCAAACGTTGTTTCGTTCAATAACGTATGGTTCCAGTACGATTCGCGCCAGGATTGGACACTTCGGGAAATCAATCTAACCCTTGATGAAGGAGAATGGCTAACGATCGTGGGTGGTAACGGTTCCGGAAAATCAACGTTAGTTCGATTGATTAACGGCCTGCTCCAACCTACATTGGGAGAAGTCGCCGTTTACGGAAAGAAAACATGCGACCATCGGAACTTATGGGATATTCGTCAAACTGTGGGTATGGTGTTCCCCAACGCGGAGAATCAAATTGTTGGCATGACCGTGCAGGAGGATACGGCTTTTGGCTTGTATAATATCGGCGTTTCCCCGGAAGAAGCAGAATCCCGGTGCCGATCCGTCTTGCAATTGCTTGGACTCTATGAACTGAAAGATCGTCCTCCATATTTTCTATCCGGCGGGGAAAAACAAAAGCTCGCGATTGCCGGAGTTCTGGCCATGGAGCCCAAAGTGATCATTGTTGACGAGTCCACTTCCATGCTCGATACCCAAAGCGCCCGGCAAATTCATGAGATCATGTCCGAACTGCATCGTAACGGATACACGCTTATCCAGGTGACCCATGAGGTCGAAGAGATTTTCACTGCCGATCGTCTTGTTGTGATGCAAAAAGGCAAGATCCGGTTCGATGGAACGCCCCAAGAAGCGGCGGCAAATTCTTGCGTTTTTACGGACTCCGGCCTTCTCCCTCCGTTTTCTGTTCGAATGCGTGATCTTGCCAAGCAAAAAGGGCTGAATGTACCTGCTACGAATGAATTTGGATTCGGGGATGAGTGATGGATATTGTTTTAGAGAACGTCAATTGCATGCTTGCCACCAGAACCCCTTTTAATACAAAAGCCATTGATCGAATCTCGCTGCATGTTCCTGCAGGGCAGTTCATGGCGATTATGGGACCGACCGGGAGCGGAAAAACCACATTGGGACAGTTGATGGGAGGCCTGATCCTCCCTCAATCAGGGGTAATACGGATCGGACCTTACCGAGTCCATAAAAAGTCCGACCGCCTCCGCCTTTGGAAAACAATCGGATTCTTGTTCCAATTCCCCGAGCACCAAGTCATAGAGGATACGGTTTTCAACCATATCGGAGCCAGACTACATCGACTAAGCACGAGGCGGGATTGGGTTGCCGAGCAAGTGAAACAGACGATGGAAGCCTTAGGGTTGTGCTTTAGGCAGTTCAAAGACCGGTCGCCTTTTCAAATCAGCGGCGGTGAATTAAGGCGGATCGCACTGGCAGGGGTGCTCGTTACAGAACCGAAAATTCTCATTCTGGACGAACCGACAGCAGGCCTGGATAACTGGGAACGGAGCAGAGTGTTATCGTATATAAAGCAAGTTCATAATGAGAGAAAAATGACGGTTCTCTACATGACTCATCGGCTTGAAGAGGCCCTCGAATACGCTGATCGGATTCTCGTGTTGGACCATGGTCAATTATACGCGGATTTCCACCCTTGTAACATTCGGGATCACTGGCAGCGGTTGGAGCGAATCGGTTTTGTGAAAACGCCCCTGCTCCGTTTTATAGATTCACTCGAAGAACGGTCCGCCAACAAACTGCTCGAAGGTGTATATAAAGAGGAGCAATTGATATCATTCATCACAACTCTCTCTAGGGAGGAACTGTGACATGCAATGGTTGAAGCTGCTGTCTTTCGGGCCGTCTATGAACACGCGCTCTTTTTTGCAAGACTTGGATCCTCGTTCAAAACTTATCTTTACAGCGACATATTTATCTTTGGTTACCATCTCAAATGATCTTCTCAGCGTGGTTTTCTATGCAATCGTTGGATTGTTGTTGGTTCTCGCCGCCCGATTGCCTCTAGCTTATTTATGGAACGGTTTGCTTGGTTTGCTCCCCCTACTGCTCACGCTGTTTTGTTTCCACATGCTGTTAGGCGATCTTAAACATGCAATTCTCCTGCCTTGCAAGCTCATTTTTTTTATAACAACGGCTATAGCGCTCAATGCAACAACCCCTCCGACCAAGCTGGCAGACGGTCTAGAGGCCATCCTACGCCCGCTTACTCTCGTTCGATTTCCGGTTCAGAATTTCGTATTTATGATCTCGGTGGCCTTCCGGTTTATTCCGCTCTTTATCGATGAAACCGACTCCATGTTGAAATCGCAAAAAGTGAAACACGCGTGTTATAAAGGCGAAGGTCTTCGAACCACAACACAATCTCTTCTCCAGCTTCTCGTTGCTCTGTTCGTTGCCGTGCTTCGCCGTGCGAACCAACTGGCTCTCGCGATGGACGCTCGCTGTTACTTACCGGGAAATATAATCCGGGCACGTCGTTTACAGTATAGTTGGCGCGATTGGATGACGATCCTTTCTGCGCTGGCTCTGCTACTGATCCATTTGCTGTTGAAAGGAGAAGGTTTTGAACGATGAATTCCATGAAAAATTACTGGCTAAAGCCTGTAAGTGCAGAAGCTTCAGAGATTCACACCCGTTATGGAGCGGCACGATTTGCCACAAGAAAAATGATTACGGTCGCTTTTCTTGCCTCGTTATCCGCTATTTTTCAATCCATGGGAGGCTTATTGCCAGGGATAGGCTACTTGATTAGTCCCCTCGCCACAGCCCCCATTGTGTTATGTACGATCCTTTCCGTCGGTTCCGGTCTGACCGCCTATTTGCTCGCGATGCTGCTTCTCTTTTTTATCCAACCAAGCGAACTGATCGTTTTTCCTTTCACTACAGGTTTATTGGGGCTTGGGATTGGCGGTTCGCTGTTATATTTGAAATTACGCTTGCCGGCCGTGATTGCCGGATCGTTTTCTTTGTGGGCGGGAATCCTTTTGTTGCTTTACGTTTTTCGATTTCCTGTTCTGGGCCCTGCAGTTTCATCTACAGTTAGCCTAAGTACGATCTCTATCGTTTATGTGTTCTCGCTTTTCTACAGCTGGCTATGGGTAGAAATAAGCAGGTATCTCATTACGAAAATAAGTAAGGGATTACTTGAATAAGACTGGGCAATCTGTTATCAGGGTTCTCGAAAACCCTCTGCCGGACCGAGGGCCGGATGGCCCCCAGCGTGAAAGAATTGCCTACACTCGATTTTTCTGTTTCCCTAAGGTTCTTCTTATCTCTGCAACTAGCTTCTTCTTCTCAACATCAGATATGGCATCAGCAGACAATTTCCTTGCTAAAATCGGTATTATCCAAGGCACTACATCATCATAAGAAATCCCAGAGAGTCTATAGTATTCGTCTATAAATAGGTCAATTAGATCCTCACGAATCGAATCAAACATATCTCTAGTTTCCTCGGGAAAGGAGGACGGCAATACGGCATATCGAATCATTACAATATACTCAGCAATATCTGCTTCAGGATTTCCTATGGTTGCATTCATCCAGTCTAACAAGATTGCTTCTCCGTCATCCTTAACGATTACGTTGCGTGGATTTGGATCCCCATGACATAGGCATTGTTTCGTTTCTAGCGATTCTAATAAGGAAATTGCGCTCTCTTTTTCACTGGCACTCAGGTAATGAACACTCAAGATGTTTGATTTTATTATGCTTTTCTGGCAAGGCAATTCCTTACCTTCAGCTAATGCTTGGTGAACGCGAAATAGTAGTTGAGCTGTAAGCTGAACGTCGGCTTGTTTAACTTCGTTGTTCTGGCTAACGATAACCTGATTAAAAAAACGCTCCATCATAGTTTCACCTGTAATATGTTCGAATACAATCCCCGGTCTTCCACTCATTTTCGTTAACTCAAAAGGCTGAGGAATAGGGAGTCCACATTCCCAAGCGATGCAATTATTCAAATACTCTCTTCTTAAAGCTTCGAAACTTGTATTCTCTTTGGCTAGTTTTATGATTCTATTATTCCCTACTTCGAAAACCTCAGAGCATCCACCTTCTCCGATTTTTTGTCCTAATGTATATAACATTAAAGGTAACCCCTTTCTTTTAAGTTTTTGTTATTTCAGCTAACGTTAATGTATTCACGACGTCCAACTATAGGTTGTATCTTTTCGAATATGCAGCTTATTTACTTAAGTCTATCTATAATTTCATGTATTTGATTAATATGCCTTTGTTCATGTAAGTACAGTGACTTAACCCATTCAATTAATAACATCTCTTTAAAGACTGGGTGTATATAATGTCGTTTACTCAACACTGAGGGGTCTTCTACAGTGTTTAATAGTTCAAGTAACTTCTGTCTTGAAATGTTTAGTTTCTCAATAATCTCTTGGTATTCTAAAAATTCATCCGTTGGTTTAGCAATCTCAGGAGCTTCTAGCTTTTGACTTCTATCAAGTAGAAATTCGACTGATTTATTTTCTATAAATGAATCTTCTTTGCTCTTTAACCCTTTCTTTATAGCTACGACATATAATTCCTCTGTTTTAAAAAGGTGCTGACAAACCTGACTAATACTCCAACTGTTTAAGTCTTTCTGTTGGTTTAATTGATCTCTACTCAAACCGTCAAGAATTCCAAATAATTCGTCTCTGGTTTCTTCTAATTTTTGTTTGATTTCTTGAAGCTCCATAAAAAACTCACTTTCTTTAATATTTTGCGGATATTTCCTCTAACGTTCTCGTATTTACGAATCCTAACCCCCTTAGGTACAAAGTGCTTAGAAAAAGGGAATGTAATCTGCTTAAAAATGCTTATTATATACATTGATAAGTCGAATATATGTTATCGTTTATAGTCAGGCTCTTCCAAAGTAATAGGATTCGGATTGCTGAGGACCCAATGCACTGCCAGCTCGCACAGTCTCGCAGGTTCATCGCTGCCATTTCCGTTTTGAAGTTCTTTCGCTAATATTCCTGCCTCCTGAAGTGAAGCGGGATCTAATGGTGTACCCAAGCTAAAGTAATGTATCAAACGATTGAGCATTTTACGATATTGCTGATCCCAGTTCATACCGCCGTTATCTAAAATTTCGTATGACACTTTACCCGTAATCCGGATAACCTCACCCTGTACGGTTTTCGCATGTCCTTTTGAAGGAATGAGTAAATTCCAGAGTTCGTGATGTTGCGCCTGCCATCCCTTTGTTGATACTGTTATCGAAGAGGCGCCGTCATGCGTCTTTCGCTTCTCTACTGGTGGAACATCAAATAACTCATATAGACGTAAAAGTGCCTCATCGGTTTGATTCAAATACTCTTTATTAAAACCTTCTCTGTGAAATTCAAAGTCGTTTCCGATTCGCTTAATAGAGTCCTGCATCTCCGGCGTTACAGTTGTTCCAGCGTTAAGCAAAATATCGGCAGCTTCCGCCATATTGACAATATCCGCGTTCCTGCACATGGCCAAAGCTTTTTCTAATGGAGTCTGTCTCATTTTATTTATTGCGTTGATATTAGCGCCTTTAGCAACCAACGTCTGAACCGCCTTTGGTTTAAATGAACTTGCGGCGGCAAACAAAGGTGTCTCGTTCTGATAATCAACGGCTTCCAGATCTGCACCCAAATCAAGCAGCAGCTCCGTATGACCACACCAACTCATGGCATGTTTGTGCAGAGGCGTTGCTCCGTAATTGTCTCTAGCATTTATATCAGCACCCTGTTCTACGAGCCAGCGAACCAATTCATTCGGTACTTGGTAAAAGCTCAAGGCTGTTGATTTACTGTAACCGCCACGGGCATCCACTTCGCATCGGGTAAATACCTCTTTTAATGCGGATATATCGCCTGCATTAATTAGCTCATCAAAATTTTTCGGTAAGGTGTTTTTCTTCTTGCCCATATGTGCTTTCTCTCCTGACGTCAGAGTTTATAAATTTTCTTCAGCAATGCGTGAATGCTTTGTTAACTGAGGTTGTTATCGTCTTCGATTCAAACGCTCAATTCTTCTGGTAAACCTTTCTGATACATCTGTATACAGTTATTGTTTTCTTCCAGTGTTTTAATAATATCTGGATGGGGTTCATAATAATTTGTTGAATAGTCTATTTCTCCGTACTCTACTCGGATCGGAAATGCTAGTTGTTCTTCTTCAATGGAGAATTGAGCATTTATCCCTTCCTTGTTACCTCTTGCATCTATTCTGACCCATTTGCCTAGGTCTTTTAAATATACGGAATTTAGAGCATGAATGCAGTATCCGTCTTCTGGTTTGTCAAATAGCGTTAATCTCTGGTAACAAATACCCGCGGGAATATCCATTCCTCTTAATAAAGCCGCGAGCAAATGCGACTTGGCATAACAAATTCCATGCCTTTTCTCTAGAACTTCGGAAGCTCGTCTTGTTACTTCCTGTTTTTTTACATCATATGAATGATCGATCTCATCACGAACATATTCGAACACTGCCTTTATCCGTTCCATTTCAGTATCTTGTTTAAACGACCTTATGAGATCTTGAATTTGAATATTAGAATAATTGATATATTCTGATTCCTGAAGATACGCATGTAAAGATTTTTCGTGCTTCATTTGTTAAACCCCCGGTCAAGAAATGTATCAATTTCAGTTAAGTCATATGTTTTTCAGGCTAAGACTATCCAAGAAAAGCTGTAATCCAAAAACATATTGCGGTAATCACGGATAACGGTGTAGCTATGTACTTCTCTTTTTTACTTTTAGAGAACGCATTCAATACGGAATTTATGGATAAATAGACGGCAAAGAAGAAACAAATCCCTCTTGTAATTCCACTTGAAAACAACAAAGGGACAAGTCGTGCTGTTTGTAAAAGGATTAATATGGCAAACCATTGAATCAATACGGAAAAGGCACACATTAATCTCATGTTGGTAGGCATAATTCGATACTTACCTCCCATGGCAAACTCTCCATAGGGTAATCCTAATGCAAGAAAAATATATAATACGGATGCAGCGAAAAAAGCTGCACTTCCTATAACAGCTACCACCATCATACTCCCTCCGTTCGTTATCATCTGTATAATCATGAAATTGTTAATCCCTCAATTATACCTTCTCCTTTATCCTTATTTTTCCTCCCAGGTAAAAATTACTGAGAACCATATCATTTCTTTATTTCATCGATCACTTGTCTTTCTTACTTCGAGATCAATCACGCCATAAAAAGCGAAATGCGATACGGGATACTCTTTCACCTTTACTCTGGGTAGGCTACGCCAACCAAGTATTTGCCTCATAAGCTGATATACCATCTTTCGCTGCTCTGCCAGTGATTGTCCTGCGCAGCGGAAAAGGCGTCTCGGTTGCCACCATAGCCTGACTGCAGTTAAGCAGCTGGGTTATTTTTGGGGTTTTGTTGAATGAGCCATCTTATCTTCTCGCTTTTTCAAATAAATATAGAGAAGTATGCTTCCAAAGAATGATATTTCA
The DNA here is from genome assembly GCF_000204455.1 of Paenibacillus sp. HGF5. Taxonomy (NCBI): domain Bacteria; kingdom Bacillati; phylum Bacillota; class Bacilli; order Caryophanales; family Paenibacillaceae; genus Paenibacillus; species Paenibacillus sp. HGF5. The sequence goes on from NZ_AEXS01000019.1 coordinate 275,895, forward strand.
ACTGCCCCGGTAAGAATCCTCATCCATCGCGTTTCTTTAAAATCAAATAAGATATGTCCTATACAGTATACTGCCGATAGCGTAATGACCCATTGAAGTAGTAATTTTTTCATTCGCCAGTGTCCCCCTCTTAGTGTAAATCTCACTTTTATTCGATAAACCGAGTCTTTATATGCTTGTCGTTCGTCGCTTAGCAAATACTATATTATATTTAAGTTAGACTAAATAGTCTAATAATCCTTGATAACTCGATTAAGGGAGCATAAATTTACTGTAAAGTATGATTGTGAAATCATGGAGTTAACAACAGGCTGTCGAAACTATACATAAACGAATAGAACGTTCATCTAAAATAACCATGCAAGACTGTGGCCACCTCCCCTTTGTCGAGACACCTCATGAATTCAATCAAATAGTACTTGATTTCCTGTCGAAAAGGAATGAAGCCTTTTGATTCTACTGGAACTTGGATACATACAAGCAGAAATGAAACGGACTAGCGTGACTAGTCCGTTTCTGTTTGTTCATATTATGTCTTTTTGAGTTATTGCAGGGGTTGCTATTTGAGGTTGACTCCGACAAATACGGCAAGACGTTTGTCGCCCAATTAGAACATCCACTAACCCGTGAATAACGTTCCACCCCATGAAAAAACAGCCGAATCTCTATTAGAAACGGCTGGTTTTCTTCACTCAAGAATTATTTTTGGTTTAGGATATAGTTGACTGTCGTTTCTATCTATTTCCTTGCCGTTCTTATGCTCAAGATGTACAAGTTCGAATATTCCCATATCAGATTTAATGTACATCGAGTAATTAGGATTTGTATTAAAGAACTACTTTCTGCTTTGCCCCCTTACCGTTAACAATGGCAGAGCAGTTTTCCAGTCCAAGTCCTCAATGTTAAATTTCATCCATCTTAGGCTCACGCAATTTTATAAAATTCGAACACCTGAAATCATAAAGAAACAAAATTCCGGGCAGGGCAAGCAAATAAAGCTGCCACTTATGGCGTGCCGGCTCCACGCAATTCGACAGTATCAAAACCAAAGACCACATGATTCCTGGTAAGGGAATCTTGTGGTCTTATCGCTCCGCTTCTTTAGCTTCGGCGGAAACCTGAGAGCAAATGCTTCACTTAGAACGAAAGGCTTCCTTATAACCGGGGTCTTGATGTACTCCGCGTAAACTTTAAGTTCAGGTCAATCTTCGTACCAAGCGTCCGGGATCATCTCACGCTCCAGTACCAGCAGTTCTTTGATGATCTGGTCCGCGTCGCTAATGGAATTCACGAGCGGATCCGTCATCATCGCTCTCCTCAGCTTCTCGTAGCTCTGTTCCACGACCGCCTCAGCCGTAAGCTCATGCGTATCCAGCACAAGCTCCTGCATGCCTCGAATTCCCCGCGGCATTTCGCCTACGTGGACCGGCTTTGCCCCTTCCATGCTTACGTCGCACAGGAGCTCCAGGAACGAGTCGTCGCTCATGTTCGTTACCGCTCCGCGGTTGAGCGTATTGATGAAGAAGCGCTTCCCCAGATTTCCCACCATATTTTCGATAATGTCCGTCGCATGATCCGGGCCGAAGGTGCTCATGTAATCGGCAATCGGAATGTTCCCCGAGAGGAAGTCGTCCACCTGGCGCCACATCTCGTCGTGTCGCTGATATCGGTCCTCCGTCTCCCAAATCGATAACGGCGGAATGGAGTCCCGCGTCTTGCCGAGAGCTTGCCAGTACCGGACATACTCCTTTGTATGGGCCGTGCAGGTAGGAATGTACCCGAAAATGTCGTACAGTTCATACGTGATGGCGTCGTTATGAAGCGCTTTTGCGCCGTGGTCGCCGCCGTTGTTCTCTTCGCCAGCTGCCTTGCGCATGGCCTCCGCAATCGCAGGCATGACATTCTTTCCTTCGAACTCCGCTTTCAGCAGCCAAGTGAAATGATTGACGCCGGCGACGCGGAAGTCGAACTTCCGGTCAATCTCATCGGTAAACTCGCTTCTGTCTCCGATAATGCCGGCCCGCACGGCATAATAGGCCTTCTTATGCGGCATATGATGGCTGTCGCACAGCGCGAACGATTTTAGCTTCGGCGCATATCGGTGTAATGCGATACCATGGACGGTAGATGGGTTAATATAGTTGATCACCCAAGCGTCAGGGCACAACTCCTCGATGTCTTTGACGCATTCCATAATGACCGGCAGCTCCCGCATCGCTCGGAATATCCCGCCCGGTCCAATCGTATCTCCGGAGCACATGCGGATGCCGTATTTCAAAGACACTTGGCAATCGATGCCCCGATATTTCACCGATTGTTCGGCGAAGCTAAGTACAACGAAGTCGGCCCCGGGAAGCACCTGTCTTCGGTCGGTCGAGCCCTCCACCTTCAAGGAGACGTTGTTCTCCCTGGCCACCATCTCGGCAAGTCGCACCATTTTCGACAGCCTTTCCTCATCCGTATCCACCAAAGCAAGCGTTCCCCGATTCAGGTAAGGGGAGTGGACCATCTGCCATATGGACTGACGACCGAAAAAAAGGCTGCCTGCCCCGATGACGACCACCTTCGGCTGCTGCATGTTGGAACCATTCATGAATAACCCTCCTCATAGGATATAAGTCCATTATAGGAGAGTGGCCGGAAAGCGGAATGTACGATAGTTTTCAAAACATGTCATATAGTATGATTATTCACATTGCATAAATTCTTTAGTATACTTGCTTAAAATAAAGAATGTCATACGGTAGAGGAGACAGTGGGAATTGGATGTGCGCCAAGAAAATGAACATGAGTATAATCAACGAACTCTCGGAGTATATTAGCCTCCGGATGAGCTCTTATTCAGAACAAGCTCATGATCCGGGCTGGATCGAACACAAGTCGCATCCCGATTACGATCTCTGGTTCATTCAATCGGGCTCGGTGAAGATCACCATCGACGGGTTCGAACATACGGCTGTCCCGGGAGACGTGGTGTTTTTTTACCCCGATATGCCCTATATCGCTTCGACGACCGGGGATGTTTGCCGATTCTTATACATACATTTCGATTTCGGCATCGGAGAACAGCAGCGAATTTTGGGAGAGTTTCAACTCCCGGGTATTGTGGCGGGCGACCTGATCCGGGAAGAGGCAGCGCTGTTCACCAAGGCCTATCGTCGGTTGAAGCAAGGCAGCGGTACGTCGGGAAACCAACTCTACTTAAAAGCCTCTCTTCTCGTCGTGATGGCTAAGATTCTCGAGCTTCACGGGCAAGGTGCCTACGCCGGCAAATTTCTGAACGGCAGGAAGCCGAGAAAAACAGAGGGAAGCCTGGATGTCCTGCAGGACGTATTCCAATACGTGGATGCGAACTTGCAGCGTACCATTCGGATGAACGAGCTCGCGACAATTGCCGGCGTCTCCGAGAAGTATTTTATCTCCTATTTCAAGAAAACCGTGGGCATCACGCCGGGGCAATACATTTCCCAAATCAAAATGAATCGAGCAAGAGATTATCTCTACGAAAAAAAATATACGATCCAACAGATCGCAGGCTTCCTTGGATATCCCGATCCGTTCACATTTTCGAAAGCGTTCAAGAAATATTACAACGTGCCTCCTTCGAAATTCGAGTAGCTCTCACCACTACCGTACATGCGAGTCTGCATTCGGCGGTTCCAAAAGGTTAAACACCATCCAGATATCCTGGACGTACGTAAAAAAGGAGATCCCCGCCTTCGCGGAAATCTCCTGGTCCTTATTCTTCATCAAAATAAACGGTTTTTCCTGTTTCTGCGGATATATACACGGCCTCTAATATTTCTGAAACAATCATCGCTTCCCTCGGTTTAACCAAGGGTTCGGTATCGTTCACGATACTGTGAATCCATTGTTTGGCTTCATACTCGAAATCGGTCAACTCTTCTCCCCTGAATTGCTCTCGTGCATTCGGATTTACCTCGATTTTATTCAGGAACAAGCTCCCGTCCCTCTCGCCATTGATCCGCAGTTCATTTTTAGCAAAATCCGCTCCTCCCTTCGTTCCGCACAGCAGGTTGCCGCCGCCTTCCGCAATGTTAAGGGCCCAGCTGGTTTCAATGATGACCGTCGCTCCATTTTTAAATTTCACATACCCGAAGGCCGAATCTTCTACCTCGAATTCGTTTGGATCCCAGGCCCCCCATTCGTTCGCGGCATTTTCGGTATACTTCAGTTTATGGAAGACACTGCCGACGACGCTCTCCGGCTCATAGTTATCCATCAACCATAGGATCAGATCCAGGGAGTGGGTTCCAATATCGATCATGGGACCGCCACCCTGTTTCTCTTTATCCAGAAACACGCCCCATGTCGGAACGCCTCTTCTTCGGGTAGCGACCGCTTTTGCAAAATAGATATCTCCAAGTTCCCCATCGGCAATCATCTTTTTTAACAGCTGGCTTTTGGCGTTGGAACGATTCTGGTACCCGACGGTAAGCTTCTTGCCTGTTCGCAAGTGGGCTTCGTACATCGCTTTGGCCTCCGCACCTGTGACCGCCATTGGTTTTTCGCACATGACATGTTTGCCGCTTTCGAGCGCATCAATGGAAATCGTCGCGTGCGAGCTGTTCGGTGTTAGCACATGCACGACCTCAATCTCTTCCATGGCAAGCAGATCGATGTAATTAGTAAACACCTTTGCTTCAGGCGTGCCGTATTTTTTCGCGGCTTCCTCGGCTCTTTCCGGCTTCAAGTCGCAGAAGGCCACCATCTGTACGTTGTCTACCTTGGACAAACACGGCATATGTTTGCCGTTCGCAATCATTCCGCAACCAATGATCCCTACTTTTACGGTTCTCATGGAATTCCCTCCCTCGCGTTATTTGAACTCTACCGTTCGGTTTTCCTTATGAGCGATGTATGCCGCTTCCAATAGCTCCGTCAATTTCGTTCCCTCTTCTAATCCGAAGGGCATCGGCTTGTCATGAATCAAGGCATCCGCCCATTGGATGATCGGAAGCGGCTGCTCTTTAGGGAGTTGAGTGGGTGAGATCCATCCGGAAAAAGGGGAATCGAGCTTCTTCGAGATGACTCTAACGGTATCATCTGAGATCATCAAGGTGCCCTCCGTACCGTAAATCTCAAGTGCAGAAGGGGTTCTGTACGTCACAAGGCTTGTTTCGACCAGTGCGACTGCATTGTTGACGAACTCAATGGAGCACTGCGCATTATCTTCCACTGCACGATGGGTGAAATAATGAAACATGGAGGTGATTCGTTTGGGCTGACCCAACATCCAACTGGCTAAGTACATCGGATGACATCCCAAATCCATCATCGCTCCGCCGCCGGTTTGCTTCTCATCGTACCAGTATTCCGGGAGCCAATTGTTCAATGCGCCGTCGTGGCCGTTCCGAATGCGCAAAAGCGTCACGTCCCCTAATACATGGTCATCGATCAGCTGCTTCGCAAACAATTGGTGAGGCCTTGTGCGAGCCGGAAATGAAATGCAGAACTTGACGCCTGCTTTGCGTACCGCTGCAGAAATCCGATTACACTCTTCTACGGTAAGAGCCATGGCTTTCTCGGTAAAGATGTGTTTGCCGGCCTCAGCGGCAGCTACCATGACGTCAGCGTGCATGCTTGTAGGGGCATCCACCACGACGCCATCGATGTCTTCCCGCTCAAGCAGCGTATCCAAATCCGCTTCAAAATCCGTTCCCAATCGGGCAGCCCATTCGCTTCCCCGTTCAGGCTGTTCGTCCCAGACTGCGGTGAGTTTAACGTTACCGTGAGATTGCAACCTTCTTGCATAATCATCTGCATGCACATGCCACTTACTTAACATCGCAACGTTCAACATGCGTTTCCCCTCCGTCATCGTTTGTATTTTTTCAAGATTTTAGTTTTCTTCAAAGGGAGGTGGCGTATAACTTGCTCCAAATGGCGCATCCGGCCTTGAAAAATCCCCCATTAAAGCTCTTCGCACAGGCGTAGTTCTTTGCATAAAGTTGACATCGTTATGAAAACGGTCCGAGGGCTTTACCCACGGAGGGCTATAGATGTAATGCATGGTATAGCGGTCGTAATCCCAATTATGTTCGTACGCCCGATGCCATACTGCGTTGTGAAACACCAGGACTGACCCTGCAGACGCACATATCACATGGCTGATCGGCGTACCCGAATTTGCAGTCCGGATCGAATCCGGTAGTGGAACGAGACTGCGGTGGCTGCCTGGAATCAACTCCATATTCCCCATGCCGGGTTCTTCCTGATCGGTCAATAAAAATGAAGCACGGAGCTGAATAAGGGGGACTGGGTACCCCAGATTCTTAAAATCGAAGGCGCTGGATCCGTCTTGATGCCAGCCTCCCATCCTCCCCATTGCTGGCTGCATCGTATTCCATCCGGACTGCATAATGAATCGATCGCCAAGCAACCCCCTTATCTTCGGTAAAACCGATGGATGATCCATTAAGTTTTCAAGAGCGTGTTCAGACTCATACCCTCTGCCGACTTGACCCCAACCGACTGTACCTGCGGCTTCATGAATTCGAATTGATGCCTGCAGGCATTCTTGGACCTCCTCTTTCGACAGCACATTCGGAATGACAAAATAACCCCACGATTCGAACATAAACTTATCGAGTTCAGTGAATGCGCCTGCTGAAACGACCGGGTTTAACATGAGTTGTCCCCTCTCTTGCATATTTAAAAGAAGACTGACCTAGCATTCATGAAATATTCGGGATGGCGGTGATACCATCCCGCAAACCTCTTCACTAGAATCCGACATCATCTCGTTCTGCAGCTTTTTGAGCCACGAACTCCGCCATTTCTTCCACGCCGGCCGCTCTGAATTTTTCTTGAACACTATGAAGCATATTGAGAGCTTCTTCATCTGACCCTGCAAAAAACGCCTTCTTAAATTCCTCATCGAAATTCAAACTGCTGGTTTTATCGATATATTCCTGATATTTAGGCCACTCTCTTGCAAGGTAGCTGGCGCTTACTTTGTCTATGATTTTGATAGGCATTTTTGCGGAGAAACTTTCCTCCAGCTTTTGCCATTCCGTTTTTGATCTTCGGGCGTAGGCCAAGTGACTTCAGAGGAGAATGCTCCGATGAACCTTCCTGGAAGATAATTAAGCCCTGCGTCTCTTTTCAGATCCGGGTTTTCATCGAACTGTTTTTTCACATCAGGGATCCATTGGGGTACCCCGTTTTCCATCGTGTAGTGCGTTCCTTCGATTCCGAAATACGCAAGCAATCGGCCTTCTTCGCTGTTGACATAATCAATGTACCGCAATGCCGCATCGGGATCTTTGATGTTAGCGCTTAAGAAAAGGGCAGGGAATCCGGAACGGCCGGGTTTTTCCACTTGCGTTCGAATCTCTCCGCTCTTATTCTTCATCGGTCCGAGTAGTTCATATTGCATTTCCGGATTCGTTTTATACAGCGTTTTTTGTAAATCAACTAACATAGGCTGGGCTCCGAATACGGCAAGCTTGCCCGTCGTCAGCTTTTCATTCGCTGTTGTACTCGTATTGTTGAAGGCTTCAAGATCAAACAAACCTTCCGTTAATAACTTCCTCATGTATAACAATCTAGCTTCATGATCCTTGGACTGCGTCCAGTGAATCAGTTTTCCATCCACTTCACGGTAGTCCGAAATCGTGTAATCCGTCCACCCGGCAAGGAATTGGCCGTAATCCCATCCATTCCACATCGTTCCGGCAGGGATGACCGGCTTCCCGCCAATATCCTTGAAACCGCCGTCTCTGATCTTGATCAATAGATCGACTAGTTCTTCTTGCGTATCAATATCCTCCGCTTTTACGTTTAAAGCTTTCAGGATATCTCCTCTGGCAAAAAGGCCGTAATTCCAATTATGAATGCTCTCAGGGGTACCGTCCGGGGTCTCCGTAGGAATGAGATACGTCTTGCCTTCAAATTCGGGACTATTGAGATCGAACTCGGCAAAATCCTTCGCGATTCCGGTAGTCACAAGTCTTTTAATATTCGGGTATTTATCGAGATAAGGGGTTAAATCCAGAAGCTGTCCTTCCATGGCCGCCTTCTTGATGACTTGTCCTTCTCCTCCTGTCGTAGACCAGAAAGGTGCGTTAACGATATCCGGAACCGTACCGGAAGCAAAAATGGTGTTTAGCTTTTCTACTTCGCTTGTCGTGATGGATTCCAGTTTCAACGTGACCCCGGTTTTTTCCCTGATCTGCCCGGCTACGGGATTATTCTCCTGGTCCTGCGGGAAACCGGCTCCGCCACCGTTCCAAGCACTGAGGAAAGACAAGGTCACCGGTTTTATTTCTTCAGTACCTTGCTCCTTCGGACCCGTGTCAACCGTACCTGCATCCTCCCCTCCGCCTTTTCCCGTACATGCCGTCATGGTTGCTAAAAGCAGTAAAGCGATTAGTGTCATGACAAGAACACTCCTGCGCTTGTTCTTCCTCATCCTACAATCCCCTTCCATTGGAAGTTTTTTTATATAAAAGGCATAGCCTTTTATACCGACTACTCCTTAAGAGAACCTACCAATACGCCTTTCACAAAATATTTCTGGAGAAATGGATACACACAGATGATCGGGGTCGTTATAATGATGACGAACGTCATCCGCAACGCTTCCGGCGTTACTCCTCGCAATTCCATCTGCGTCTCGGTCATGTTTTGAATGGCGGATCCGCTATTTCCCGACGACGACGTCATCGACTGGAAAGACGCTTCGCTGATCATCTTGTTAAGAAACGTAGCGGCAGGCTGCAGCTTTTCATTCTGTATGAAAAACTGACCGGTAAACCAGTCATTCCACACGCCCACCCCGACAAACAAGGCAATGGTAGCAAGCACCGGCATCGATAGAGGCAGAATGATTCTTGCAAATACCGACAACTCGCTTGCCCCGTCGATTCGGGCCGATTCCGACAGACCTTCAGGGATCCCGTCGAAGAAGGTTTTCATGATAATCGCATTGAAAAAGTTATATAGGGACGGCAGCACCAGCACCCAAAACGTATCCAGGATGTGGATTTGCCGGAACAGAATGAACGTCGGAATCAGTCCGCCGCTGAACAACGTGGTGAAGAAAAAGAAGAATACGATGTATTTTCTTCCCGGCAAACCTTTCCGCGAAAGGGCGTAGGCTAATAAGGCCGTCAAAAATACGGAGGCAACCGTAACCACAAGGGTTCGGGTAATGGAAATATAGAAGGAATTTAGGATCAAAGTGTTGCTAAAAGCTTTTGCATAGTTTTCTAATGTAAACACTCTAGGGAAAAAATAGATTCCCCCCTTCATCGCATCGTAGCCGTCATTGAAAGACAGGGCTAGAAAATAGATAAATGGATATAGCGCCGTAGCGCAGAATAAAAGCAGCACCGCATAGTTAAGCGTCATATACATTTTGTCTGCCGGCGACAGCCTACTTGCACCCATAACACACACCTCCTTATCTTCAGTGCTAGCTGATTACCATAACGATACGTTACTCACGCGTCTGGATATATTATTGACAGCAACAATGAGCAGCAGCGAGATCGCAGATTTGAATAAACCGATGGCCGTGGAATATGCTAATTGCCCCTGTTGGAGGCCTGTTTTTAAGACATAAGTGTCTAAAATCTCCGAGACGCTTAAGGTTGCCGGGGACTGCATCAGCCAGATTTGGTCAAAACCCGCGTTCAGTATTCCGCTGAGTGAGAAAATAAGCAATATGGCGATCGTTGGCGTAAGACATGGAAGCGTGATCTTGAATAGTTTGCTCCACCTTCCAGCCCCGTCGATTTCCGCAGCTTCATACAAGTGTGGATCGATATTCGTTAACGCGGCTAAATAAATGATCGAACCCCAGCCTACACCTTTCCAGATGTCGGATATGAGGACCAATGGATAGAATAATTCCGGCTTTCCCATAAAAAAGATGGGATCCAAACCCATTTGGTACCGAATGTCATTGATAAGCCCTACGTTCGGAGACAGGATTTTTTGAAGTAAGGTAACGACAACGACCCACGAAACGAAGTGCGGCAGATAGGAAATCGTTTGAAACACTCGTTTGATTTTTTTGTGCATGACGGCATTGAGCATTAAGGCTAGGATCAAGGGAGCTGGAAATCCGAAAATAAGTTTAAGGGCACTAATGGATAACGTATTTCGGAGCACATCATAAAAACTGGAATCGTTTAAAAACTGCTCGAAATATTTAAATCCTGCCCACGGACTCCCCAATATCCCCAAATTGAATTTGTAGTCTTTGAATGCGATGATAATGCCGTACATCGGATAGTAAGCAAACACCAGGAACCAGATAATAGCAGGAAGCAAAAATAAGTATATGTGCCTGAAATACCATATTCTAGTTAGTTTCTTATTCTTTTTTAATTGTTCAAATCCAGGGATAAGAGCACCCTTTGGTACCATTCTCCGAACACCTCCTACATCTTCGTCGTACGGTATATAGCGACTGTCTCCCCCTCCTCCATTGCAAGCGGTTTCAATTTTATAGTTTAAATATATTCAATATGGTGTAGGAATCATTCCACAATTTCCTCATTTGGTTAAAAAGTAACCTTAAGTTATAGATAAACGGGGCAAAAGCCCCTATCCCCAACCTTCTTTTAGGTGTTTTTATTCCTTGGCAAGGATACATTATATTCAATATATCCTTATGAAATGGTCTGATAAAAAGTAATATTCTGAGATGTAGCGACCTGTGGTAGGGTTTGAAGAGCTTCTGCTGGATTTCTTTATCGAATTGATTTTGGGAATATTATGGGGGGAGGATTTCATGAGTGGTTGACCTAGTAAAAGAGTCCGTGCAGCCATCGCTCTCCATTGTCAGGCTCCAATAGAAAGCGCATCGGACTCGTTATTAGGTTGCATATATAGGAAGAAGCGGGTGTGGGTATCAGAAAGTGGATGCAACGTTTTTTCCCGTCGTCTCGCCAATGACCAATTCCGGCTCCACTAGGGTTTTAAAGTATTTTCCGTCTTGCCCGTCATCACTGTTAATGACCTCTAGCAGCGTATAAGCCGCACGGTAGCCCATGTCTCGTTCAAATTGTTTAACATGCGTGAACGCGCCGTATCCTTCGATGATGGAAGTCGGATCGTCAAAACTGATGATGGATATGTCCTCAGGCACCTTCAATCCGGCTTGACGCGCAATCTGATAGATTTTTACTCCAAGAATTCCGTTAAGCGTAATATAAGCCGTTGCCATTCGATTTTTGATATAGCGGTACAATGGATGGGTTTCAGCTTGCTCAAGGCTTCCGATTTCAAAACCGGTTACGATGTGGGCAGGGTTAATGAGTGCTCCCTTTTCCTTGAAGGCATTCATATATCCATCGATCCGTTCTTGAACGGTTACGGTTTGTATGGGCGAATCGGAGCAGATGGCGATTTCACGATGCCCCAGTTCCCACAGGTAATTTACCGCCATGTTAGCGCCAAGCCTGCCGTCCGATGCGATATAGTGAGTTTCCACCCCCGGAAGGTAACGGTCAATGAGAACAAACGGAAACCCCGCAAATTTCATGCTTAGTATTTCCTCGTTGAATAATTCCTCGTCCACCGGAAAAATCAGCAATCCCTCCACTCCGATGTTACTGCATGTCTGGATCGCCTCTTTTTCCTTATCAATATCGCCTTCTGATAAATAGATAACGCAGCGGTAATCGTTCTCATTCAGCGCTTGCTGTATACCTTGTATAAGTCGAATCGTAAAATAATCATAAATGCTGGGCATAATGAGCCCTATCAACCGTGTCCCCATTGCTCCGCTAGTTTTATGGACAGGTTTTACGGCACTTATCGGAGGAGTGGCCGGCATTTGAGATTCGGGCTCGCTTACAAAAGTCCCCTTTCCGGGCACCCTGGTTATGATTTTTTCGTTAACCAAGCCGGCCAGGGCATTAACGACCGTAATCTTGCTTACTCCAAAGCGCTCCATGAGTTCCTTTTCCGTAGGTATACGGTCTCCAACCTTCAGTACCTGCGACGATATCAACTCGCGTATATACTCTTGAACCCTCTGATACAAAGGCATTCTATCCGTAGAGCTCAACCGAATCACCACATTTCATTCAATATGTTTAATATATACATTACGAATGGTGTAAGCGTTTTATTCCATGCTCTAATTATGGAAACAGCGGCAGCCATGGACGAGAAATAATGTCCTAGACTGCCGCTGTTTTATTGAACTATCGTATTCGTTGACTTGCGTGGGTGTAGTTTAACTCTTCCCTACGACTTCCTTAAGAGCACTTACTATACCCGCAGTTCCCGCACGTCTTGCATCCCTCGATGTTAATCAAGGACGCCCCGCCGCAGGACGGGCACAGATCCAGCGACATGCTGCCGCCTGCATGCGCGCCATGTCCGCCGTTGCCCGCGGCTGCCGTTGCCTCGGCTTCGCCTGCATCGGCAGGCGCCATCGTGGCTGCAACCGGTGCCGGATCATGGTCATGATCCGCCTCGGCGTTGTTGGCCACGTGCGTCTCGAGCGCCTTCGCCACGGCGTCGGCGATGGACTCGACGCGGTTCGCGCCGAAGCCGATCGCGCCGGTGCCGCCGATGCCCTTGAGGTGCTTGATCAGCAGCTCCACCTTGTTGCCGTGGTCCCCGTAACGGAGGAACAGGGAGCATACGCGGCCCAGGGCTTCCGCCATCGCGAACACATCCGATCCGGCTTTGCCGACGTTCAGGAAGATTTCGCTTGGAATGCCGTCCAGATCATTGATCGTGATGTACGCCATGCCGAACGGCGTGTTCATTTTATAGGTTGCGCCGCGCAGCACTTGCGGACGCTTCTTGTATTGTTTATCCAGTCCGCTCTTGCTCGGCGAGGCTGTTACAGCCACGCTTGCAGCAGCCGGCTCCACGCTCGCCGTTTCCTCAGCGGCTTGGCCTGCCGCGCTTTGCTCCAGCGCCGTTTCCGCGGTAGAAGCTGTCGTCGCTTCGGCGGCTTTGTCTTCTTTTTTCTCCGTCTGCAGCACCTGCACGTCGCGGCTGCCGTCGCGGTAGATCGTTACGCCTTTGCATCCCAGATCGAATGCCAGCTCATACAGGCGTTTCGTATCTTCAACCGTGAAGTCGGACGGACAGTTCGCTGTCTTCGAGATGGAGCTGTCCACCCAGCGCTGAATCGCCGCCTGCACGCGGATGTGATCCTCGGCGGAGAGACTCATCGCCGTGACGTAATAGTCCGGAAGCTCTTCGCCCGGATGGCTGTCCAGCCAATCCTGAGCAATCGGCACGAACTGCTCGTCGAAGCCGAGACGGCTTTGACGGAAGTATTTGAAGGCAAAGTACGGCTCGATGCCCGTCGACGTTCCAACCATCGTACCCGTGCTGCCTGTCGGTGCTTGGGTAATGACGGTAACGTTGCGGGCCCCTTTTTTGCGGACCGCTTCGGCAACTTCCGGATACACCTCGGCCATATTTTTCATGAAGCCGCTTTGCAGAAACAGTTCGGCATCGAATGCCTGGAACGAGCCCTTCTCCTCGGCAATATCCGCGGATGCAAGATACGCTTCGCGCGCGATGAAGCCATACAGCTTATCCAGGAACTCCAGCGATTCCGGACTGCCGTAACGGATGTTCAGCTTGATCATCAGCTCGGCCAGACCCATCGTTCCGAGGCCTACGCGGCGCTCTTTTTTCTGGTTTAATTCGTTTTCTTCGAAATGGTAAGGCGTCCGGTCGATGACATTATCCAGGAAACGCACGGAGTAACGCGTCGTCGTAGCCAGCTCATCCCATGCGACGTCATGATTCGCTTCATCGTAGAACTTCGACAGGTTCATCGCGGACAGGTTGCATACGCCCCAGCCCGGAAGCCCCTGCTCGCCGCAAGGGTTGGTACAGATGATCGGGTTGAAATACCAGCTGTTGGACATCTGGTTGTAGTATTCCATGAAGACGACGCCCGGCTCTGCCGATTTCCATGCGGACTCGATAATGGTGTGCCATACCTCGCGTGCTTTAACCGTTTTATATGGAATGATGCTGCGTCCGGCCTTCTTCCATTTATCCAAATCGCCGTCCCACAGCTCATCGTAATCGGGATCGGTGGTATCCGGGAATACGAGCTCCCAGTCCAGATCTTCCTTCACGGCTTTCATGAAATCGTTGCTGACGCATACCGACAGGTTCGCGTTCGTGACTTGTCCCATCGTCTGCTTCACCGTAATGAAATCCTCCACGTCCGGGTGCCAATCGTTCATCATCAGCATGAGCGCCCCGCGGCGGCTTCCGCCCTGCTCGATCAGGCCTGTCGTATAACTGAACAATCCGCCCCACGATACCGCACCGCTGGAGGATCCGTTCACGCCTCTCACGATCGCGCGCCGAGGACGAAGGGAAGACAAGTTGATGCCGACACCGCCGCCACGCGCCATAATCTCGGTCATC